>JAKAXN010000069.1 GCA_021816565.1 Actinomycetes bacterium | reverse complement strand
CGTCCCTGCCCCGGTCCCTGCTGGCGGTGATCAACCGGCTGGTGGAGATCGACCCGAGCCGCCGGTACCAGGAGGCCGAGGCGGCCCTGGCCGACGTGGAGGAGATCGTGGTGGGCCGGGCCGCCGGCGTGGCCGATCCCCCGGTCATCATCGGACGGCACGACCGCCGCTCCAGCCTCACCGAGCCGGACTTCGTGGGGCGCCGGGTCGAGCTGGCGGCGCTGGAGACCGAGCTCGGGGCGGCCCGCCGGGGCCACGGCGCGGCGGTGAGCGTGGAGGGGGAATCCGGCGGGGGCAAGAGCCGGCTGCTGGAGGAGCTGATCCGCCAGGCCAGCGCGGCCGGGATGCTGGTACTGCGGGGCCAGGGCGAGTACCGGACGGCCTCCCGACCTTTCCAGATATTCGAGCGGGTGGCCGCCGACCTGGCCGCGGCCGCCGACACCGACCCGGCTCTGGCCACCCGCCTGCGGGCCGAGATGGCGGCCCGGGGCGAGGCCGTGGCGGTGGCCGCGCCCGCTCTGGCCCGGATGGCTCCCCCCGGGAACCGATCCGAGGCGCCCGTCCTCCCGGAGGAGCACGGCCAGGCCCGGGCCGTCGAGGCCCTGGCCGCCGTGCTCGATGCGGCCGGCTCCGAGCAACGGCCGGCGCTGGTGGTGCTCGACGACTGCCAGTGGGCCGAGACCCTGACCGCCCGGGTGGTGGGCCACTGGGCGGCGGGAGACCGGCGCAGGTGGACCACGGTGGTGGTGGCGTTCCGCTCCGACGAGGTACCTCTGACCAGCCCGCTGCGCTCCGTGGAGACCAGCCGCAGCCTGTCGCTCGGTGCACTGTCCGAAGCCAACGTCCGGGATCTGGTCCAGTCGATGGCCGGGTCCGTCCCCGAGCAGGCCGTGACCTCGGTGATCACGGCCGCTGGCGGCAACGCGTTCATGGCCCAGGCCGCGCTGCGCGGGATGATCGAGACCGGCATCCTGACCCGGACCGAGAGGGGCTGGCGGGTCGAGGACCGTTTCGCGAGGGAGGTCCAGACGTCCCGGCGGGCGGCGCTGCTGCTGGTCGAGCGGCTGGAGGCCCTCTCCCCCGCCGCCCGCAGGCTGCTGACCGCCACCGCCGTGGTGGGCCGGTCGGCCGACGTCGACCTGGTCGTGATGCTCAGTGGCCTCGCCCCCTCCGAGGCCGTCCCGGCCATCGACGAAGCGCGGCGCCGACGGATCCTGTGGATGGACGAGTCCACCAGCCGCCTGCACTTCGCCCACGACATGCTGCGTGAGACGGTGCTCGCAGGGCTGTCCGACGCCGAGCGCGCCGACCTGCACCTGCGGGCCGCCACCCACTTCCTCTCGGGGAAGGACGACGCCCCGTACCAGATCGCCTACCACCTGGACATGGCCGGCCGGTCGGATGAGGCCTTCCCCCATGCCATGAAGGCTGCCGAGTCGGCCCGCGAACGCCACGCCCTGGAAGACGCCGAGGCCTATTACCTGATCGCCCGGCGAGGGGCGCCCGACGCCCGGTCCCGCTTCCTGGTAGCCGACGGCCTGGGGGAGGTGGCGGCCCTGTCCGGCCGGTACCGGGAGGCCCAGAACTATCTGGAGGAGGCGGCCGGGCTGACCTCGGACCCGATGGACGAGGCGGCCGAGCTGGGCAAACTCGGGGAGGTGGCGTTCCGCCGCGGCGACCAGGTCGCCGCCTGCGAGCAGCTCGAGACGGCGATCCGCCGGCTGGGCGGCACCGTACCCCGCCGTTTGGCCGTCGTGGCGGTGGCCCTCGTGTGGGAGATCATCGTGCAGGCCTGGCACACCGCCACCGGCGGATGGCTGGTCCGGCGGGTGCACCCGGACCGGCGCAACCAGCTGAAGGTGCGCTTCTACAGCCGGCTCACCTACGTGTACTGGTTCCGCCACGGCCGGTTGCGCTGCCTGTGGGTCCACCTGAGGGAGATGAATCTGGCCGAGCGGTTCGGTCCCACCGCGGTCCTGGCCCAGGCCTACTCCGAGCACGCCCCGGTGATGACGACCGTCCCGTGGTACTCCCGGGGAATCGGCTACGCCGGCCGGTCCCTGAAGCTGCGCCGGGAACTGGGCGACACCTGGGGCGAGGGCCAGTCCCTCAACTTCTACGGGGTGGCCCTCTACGCCGCCTCCCGCTACAGCGAGGCCATCGACGCGTTCGAGGAGGCCGTGCGGATCCTCAAGCTGACCGGGGACCGCTGGGAGATGCACACCGCCCTCTGGAACCTGGCCCTGGCCCACTACCGGAGGGGGGAATGGGACCGGGCGGCCGCGGTCGCGGCCGAGACCTACCAGAGCGCCGAGCGCATCGGCGACCAGACCTCGGCGGCGATATCACTGTCGATCATGGCCCGGGCCTCGTCGGGGTCGGCTCCCGACGACGCGGCTATCGACCAGGCTTCGTCCTGGCACAACGAGGACCAGCACGCGGCGAGCGAGATCCGCCTGGCCCGGGCCCTGCGCCTGCTCCACGATGAGCGCAACGCCGAGGCCGCCGCGGTTCTCGAAGGGGCCTGGAGCGAGGTCCGCCGGGCCGGTCTGCGCCAGGAGTACGTGGCTCCCGTGCTGCCCTGGTGGGTCACCGCCCAACGCCGCCAGCTCGAGGGGCTTCCCCCCGGCGACCCCGACACCCGACGTCTGGGACGCAAGGCCCGGCGCACGGCCCGCAGGGCCCTCCGCCTGTCCCGTCGCTACCGCAACAACCTGCCCCACGCCCTGCGCGAGCAGGCCCTCCTGGAGGCCCGCCGGGGACGGATGCGTCGGGCCAGGCGCCTGCTCGAGCGCTCCATCCAGGTGGCCGTCGACCAGGGAGCCGCCTGGGAGGAGGCCACCAGCCGCTACCAGATCGGCCGTATCGGGACGGTCCTGGGCTGGCCGGGAGCAGCGGCGGAGCAGCAGCGGGGCGAACGCCAGGCCACCCTGATCCAGCAGGCCGCCCGGGCCCCTGGCTCCGACCGCAGCCCCCGGCTCACTCTCTCGCTGGCCGACCGCTTCTCCACCCTCCTCGACGCCGGCCGCCAGATCGCCTCCAGCAGCACGACCGCAGCAGTGTTGCGGTCCGTGGAGCAGGCCGTGGGCGATCTCCTGCGGAGCGGGCAGTGCCTGGTGCTCGAGGTGGACCGCGCTGGCCGGCCCATCACCGGGTCGGCCGCGACCACCGAGGCGGTGTCCATGAGCGCGGTCCGACAGGCCATCGACTCGCGGGCGGTCGTGATCCGCTCGGGCCCGGCCGAGAGCGGGCCCGGGGTCACAGACAGCATGGTGCTCACCGGGATCCGGTCGCTGCTGTGCGCCCCCATCCTGTGCGACGACCGGGTGGTCGCATGCTTCTACGCCACCCACGGTGACGTCTCCGGGCTGTTCGGCCCCGAGGAGGAGCGCCTGGCGAACTACATAGCCACCCTGGCCGGGGCCACGCTCGAGCACGTCATAGGCAGCCGGGCCTACTTCCGCACCCTCATCGAGAACGCCCATGACATAACCCTGATCGCCGGGCGCGACGGGCGCCTCCGCTACGTCAGCCCGTCGGTGGAGGTGGTGCTCGGCCGCGCCAGCGCCGACATGGAGCGGATCGCTCCCATGGAACTGGTCCACCCCGACGACGTGGCGGCGCTCGAATCCACCTGGGCGGCGGCCCTCGCCGGAGCGGGCCAGCCCCACCCTGGGGAGATCCGCCTCCTGCACGCCGACGGGGGGTGGAGATGGCTGGCCATGATCATCACCAACCGCCTCGACGATGCAGCCGTGCACGGGGTCGTGGTGAACCTGCGGGACGTGACCGACCGGCGGCGGGCCGAGCAGGAGGCGGCCCGATCCGCCCAGCAGTTCCGGCTGGCCTTCGACCACGCCCCGGTGGGCATGGCGTTGGTCGACCAGACCGATCCGGCCACCAGCCTGGTGCGGGTGGCCAACGACGCCCTGGCCGCCATGCTGGGCCGGACCCGAGCGGAGCTGGTCGGGGCGCCGATCACCGACTTCGTCCACCCCGTGGACCGCTCCCTGGCACGAGCCGCGTCGCGGGCCTTCGCCGCCGGCCGCTCCGACACCTCCGCCGGCGAGGCGCGCCTCCTCCACGCCGACGGGCACGTGATATGGAGCCGCTTCCACGCCGCTCTCATCCGTGACGACGAGGGCCACCCCGACTGCTTCATCGCCCAGCTGCTCGACGTGACCGATCAGCGTGCCGCCGAGGAGAAGCTGCTCCACCAGGCGCTGCACGACCCCCTCACCGGCCTTCCGAACCGCCGCCTCCTGCTCGACCGGCTGGAGCAGGCCATCGTCAGGTCCCGTCGGCGGGGCACCTACGTGGCGGTCATGTACCTGGACCTGGACCGCTTCAAGGTGATCAACGACTCCTTCGGTCACGCCACCGGCGACCAGGTGCTGGTGCAGGTCGCCGGCCGGCTGAAGGACCTGACCCGCACGTCCGACACCCTGGCCCGCCTGGGCGGTGACGAGTTCGTCGTGCTGGTCGAGGACATGACCACCCCCGACGAGGCCCCGGCCGTGGCCCGGCGGATCGAAGAGGCCCTGAGCCTCCCGATGACCATCGGGCCCGAACTGACAGTCTCGGTGACCACCAGTATCGGCATCACGGTGGCCCGGGCCGGGGACGACCCGGCGGCGCTGCTGCGCGACGCCGACACCGCCCTGTACCGGGCCAAGGACCGGGGCCGGGCCCGTCACGAGGTGTTCGGCAACGAACTCCGCCGGCGGGCCCTGCGCCGGATGCGCACCGAGCGGGAGCTGCGGGCGGCGGTGGAGGACCACCGGCTCGTGCTGTACTACGAACCGATCGTGGAGCTCTCGAGCGGCCTACCGGTGGGCGCCGAGGCCCTGGTCCACTACCGGACGGAGTCAGGCCAGCTGGTCCGCCCGGCCGATTTCCGGGAGGTGGCCGAGGAGACCGGGCTGGCCGTGCCCATCGGCACCTGGGCCCTGGAAGCGGCCTGCCGCCAGCTGGCCGAGTGGCAGGCGTCGAGGCCCGACTCCGACCTGCGGCTCAACGTCAACGTCTCGCCGGCGCAGCTCCACACCGACGGCTTCGCCGACCGGGTCCGCCGGGTGCTCGACGCCACCGGGGTCAGGCCGTCGGCGCTGGCGTTCGAGGTCAACGAGCCGGCTCTGCCCGACGCGGCCCGCTCCGGCCGGCGCACCCTGGACAGCCTGCGGGAGATGGGTTGCTCGCTCGGGATCGACGCCTTCGGGACCGGCCACTCCTCGCTCGCCTATCTGAGGGGCATGCCGCTGAACTTCTTGAAGATCGATCACAGCTTCGTGCAGGGCCTCGGGGCGGGGACCGACGACGAGACCATCGTCGGGGCCGTCATCAGCCTGGCCGACGCTCTGTCCCTCACCACCGTGGCGTCGGGGGTGGAGACCGCCGAGCAGGAGATGCGTCTGCGCGAGATGGGCTGCGGGCTGGTTCAGGGCAGCCGCTACGGCCGGGCCGGCCAGGCCGCCGAGGTCCTCCTGCCCCGCTGAGCGGGGCAGGTGACGGTGCTCCGGGGGAGGGACTCGAACCCCCAACCTAGTGGTTAACAGCCACCCGCTCTGCCGATTGAGCTACCCCGGAAGGAGTCGAGAAACCCTACCAGCTACTCGCCGTCGAGGTAGTCACGCAGATGACCGGAATGCATGGGGTGACGCAGCTTGGCCAGGGTCTTCGACTCGATCTGGCGGATCCGCTCCCGGGTCACACCGAACTCGCGGCCGACCTCCTCCAGGGTGCGCATCTGGCCGTCCTCGAGACCGAAGCGGAGGCTCACCACCTTGCGTTCGCGCCCGGACAGGTCCGACAGCGCCTCGGCCAGGGCCTCGTTGAGCATGGCCCGGGCGGCAGCCTCCGCCGGGGCCACCGCGGCCGGGTCCTCCAGCAGGTCGGAGAGGCTGAAGTCGTCCTCGCCCATCGGCTGCTCCAGCGACACGGTCTCCTGGCTCAGCCGCAGGATCTCCCGCACCCGGTCCGGGGTCATCTCCACCCGGGCCGCCACCTCCTCCACCCGGGGTTCGCGGCCCAGGTCCTGCAGCAGCTGGCGCTGGGTGCGCACCACCTTGTTGATGGTGTCGACCATGTGGACCGGGATCCGTATGGTCCGGGCCTGATCGGCGATGGCCCGGGTGATGGCCTGGCGGATCCACCAGGTGGCGTAGGTGGAGAACTTGAATCCCTTGGAGTGGTCGAACTTCTCGACCGCCCTCATAAGCCCCAGGTTGCCCTCCTGGATCAGATCCAGAAATGCCATCCCCCGGTTGCGGTAGCGCTTGGCGATCGACACCACCAGCCGCAGGTTGGCTTCGATCAGGATGCGGCGGGCCACCATGCCGTCGCGCCGGAGCCGCTCGTCCCGGCTGACCCGGGCCCGGTCGGCCAGGAGGGCGGACTCCTCCTCCAGCCCGCACAGCCGCTCGGTGGCGGCCAGGCCGGCCTCGACGCAGCGCGCCAGCATCACCTCGTCGGTCGGCGACAGGAGCGGGACCTTGCCGATCTCGCGCAGGTAGAGCCGTACCGGGTCGTCCGCCGACCCGGTGTCACCGTCGGGGCGGTACCCGGCCCGCGACCGCATCCGGATGGACCGCCCGGAGAAAGCGGACAGGTCCGCAGGCTCCGCGGCGGCGCTCCCTTCCGGTGTCGGCCCGGCCGGGACATCCACCTCGCCGTCGATGTCGATGTCGCCACCGGTCACCGGGTCGTCGCGCCACTCGACGCCGGCGGCCCGCACCCTCGCCACCGCGGTGGCGATCACCTCGGGGGTCAGCTCCACCGACTCCATGACGCTGAGCAGATCGTCGGGGGTCAGGTATCCCCGTTCGCGCCCGATCAGGAGAAGCGCGACGAAATCCCCCCTGACCGCCCCTTCGGGGGCAAAGGGCGACGCGCCCCGGTCGGACATCAGCTCGCCCCCACGGGATCCTCTCCGGCCGTCTCCTCGCGGGCGGCGAGCCACCCTACCAACAGCTGCTCCGCCTCCACTGCGGCGTCACGCTGGGTGATGTCGTCCACGCGCATGCGCTCCAGGCCCATCTTGAGCCAGGCGATGGTGGGCGCGTAGGCCGCCTGCTCGCTCGGGGGGCTCTGGCGCATCTCCGCCTGCAGCTCCCGGATCTCGGCCTGCACGGCCCGCTCCACCATGCGGATGACCACGTCGTCGGGGTCGGCCCCCGACTCCTCGACCGCCACCCGCTGGAGCAGGTCGGCCGTCTGGGGATCGGCGACCTCCACCGCTTCGTGGATGTCGGCCCCGCCGCCCAGGGCGGCGAACGCCCGGCGGGCCAGCGGGTGGGCGAACAGCCCGGCGGTCAGGCGGCCCGCCACCACGTCCGGGCGGTGGACGGCCAGGCGCAGGGCTTCGAGCTCCGGGCCGCTGACGGCCACCGGGGCGGGGGCGCCCCTCGCTGCGGGCCGGGCCGGGGCGGCCGCCTCGGGGCGGGACTCCGGGGCGCCCCGGACCATGGTGCGGAGCCGGTCCGCCTCCACCCGGCAGCGGTCCGCCACCTCCATCAGGTACTGGTCGCGCACGAGCTCGTCGGGGTGCTCGCGCACCATCTCCACCGCCTGGTTGGCCGCCCGGGCCCGGCCCTCCGGGCTGGCCAGGTCACTGCGGACGAACAGCCTCTCCAGACGGAAGCCGAGGTACGGCCGGGCCTCCTCCACCGCGGCCAGCAGCGCCTGGGGGTCCTGGCGGGCCAGGTCGGCCGGGTCGGACCCGGCGGGGAGGGCGATGACCCTGATGTCCACCTGGTAGCGCTTCTCCCACTCGTAGAACTTCTCGGCCGCCGTCTGACCGGCGGTGTCGGCGTCGTAGGCGAGGACTATGCGCCGGGCGAAGTTGGTGAGGAGCTTGATGTGGCCGTCGGCCAGAGCGGTGCCGCAGGTGGCCACCGCTTCGCCGACCCCGGCCCTCTGCAGGCCGATGACGTCGGTGTAGCCCTCACACACCACCACCCTCGCCTTCTCAACCACCGGCTTCTTGGCCCAGTTGAGACCGTAGAGCGTCCTGCTCTTGTCGTAGACGGCGGTGTTGGCGGTGTTCTTGTACTTGGGGCCGGTGCCGCCCGGCAGCAGCCGGCCGCCGGCACCGACAGCCCGGCCCCCCGGTTCGAAGATGGGGAACAGGATGCGGCCCCGGAAGAAATCCATGTACTGGCCGGCCTGGTTGACGGTGGCCAGCCCGGCGTCCACCAGCGCGGCCCGGGGCAGGCCCAGGGCCCGCTGCAGGGTGTCGCGTCCGGCCGGGGCCCATCCCAGCCGGTATTCGCGAACCACGTCCCCGTCGTATCCGCGCTCGCGCCGCAGGTAGGCCCGGGCCGGGGCGGCGTCGGGGGCCGACAGCAGCCGCTCGTGGTACCAGCCGACGGCCGCCTCGAGCGTCTCGTGGACCCGGCCGCGCCGCTGGCGGTCCCGGCCGCCGGCCTCGTCGTCGTATCGGAGGGTGATCCCGGCCCGTCCGGCCAGCTTCTCCACCGCCTCGACGAAGTCCAGGTGCTCGGTCTCGCGGATGAAGGTGATGGCGTCACCTTTGGCCCCGCAGCCGAAGCAGTAGTAGAAGCCCAGCTCCCCGTTGACCGAGAACGAGGGGCTCTTCTCGGTGTGGAACGGGCACAGGCCGACCCACCGGGTGCCGGCCCGGCGCAGGGCCAGGTGCTCACCGACCAGCGCCACGAAGTCGGTGGCCGCCCTGACCCTGGCGATGTCCTCGTCGACTATGCCCACCGGAGCTCCCTGGCGCACCGGGTGGGGAGGGTGAGACGGGCCACGACCTGAGCGTAGGTCCCCGGAGGGACCGGACGGCTACCCGTTGGCTATGACCGCCTGGGCGGCGGCCAGGCGGGCGATCGGCACCCGGAAAGGCGAGCACGACACGTAGTTGAGCCCCACCTCGTAGAAGAACCCGATGGACTCCGGGTCGCCGCCGTGCTCACCGCACACCCCGAGCTTGATGTCGGGGTTGGTGCGCCGTCCCCGCTGCACGGCGTCGCGCACCAGCTGGCCCACCCCGGTCTGGTCGATGGTCTCGAACGGGTTGCGCTTCAACAGCCCCTGCTCGAGGTACGCGGACATCATCCGGCCCTCCACGTCGTCGCGTGAGAAGCCGAAGGTCATCTGGGTCAGGTCGTTGGTGCCGAAGCTGAAGAAGTCGGCCTCCTCGGCCAGCTCGTCGGCGCGCACCGCAGCCCGGGGGGTCTCGACCATGGTGCCGATCAGCACCTCGGGCTTCTTGCGCATCCCCCGGGTCTCGCCTTCGATGGCCTCCTGGACCCACGAGCGGGCCAGGCCCAGCTCCTGGCGGGTGACGGTCAGGGGGATCATGACCTCGACCCTGGGCTTGCCGCCGGCGGCCACCCGCTCGGCCGCGGCCTGCAGCAGGGCCCTCACCTGCATGGCGTACAGCCCGGGCTTGACGATCCCGAGGCGCACCCCCCGGGTCCCGAGCATCGGGTTGAACTCCTGCCACTCGCGGGCGGCCCCGAGCAGCCGGGTCTCCTCCTCGGACAGGCCGGTGGTGGCCTCCTTGATCTCGAGCTCGGAGATGGAGGGGAGGAACTCGTGGAGCGGAGGGTCGAGCAGCCGGACGGTCACGGGCAGGCCGTCCATGGCCTCGAGGATGGAGACGAAGTCCTGCTTCTGGGCTTCCCGCAGCTCCTCCAGCGCGGCCGCTTCCTCGTCGGGGGTGGAGGCCAGGATCATGCGCCGCACGATGGGCAGGCGGTCCTCGCCCAGGAACATGTGCTCGGTCCGGCACAGCCCGATGCCCTCGGCCCCGAACTCGCGGGCCTTGGCCGCATCGGGACCGTTGTCGGCGTTGGCCCGCACCGCCAGCTTGCCCTTGCGGATGCGGTCCGCCCACTTCAAGACGTCGTCGAACTCCTTGGGCGGGCTGGCATCCTTCAGGGGCACCTCGCCGAGGGCGATCTGGCCGGTGGAGCCGTCGATGGAGATGAAGTCGCCCTCGTGCACCGTCTGGCCCCCCACGGTGAAGCTGCGCCCGGAGATGCGGACCGCCTCGGCCCCCACCACCGCCGGCTTGCCCCACCCGCGGGCCACCACGGCGGCGTGGCTGACCAGGCCGCCGCGGGTGGTGAGGATTCCCTGGGCGGCGATCATGCCGTGCACGTCCTCGGGGGAGGTCTCGTTGCGGACCAGGATGACCCGCTCGCCCCGGCCGGCGGCCTCCTCGGCCGCGTCGGCGGTGAAGACGACTTGGCCCACTGCTGCACCGGGCGACGCCGCCAGGCCCTTGCCGAGCAGCTGCTTGGGTTCCTCGGCGAACTGCGGGTGCAGCACCTGGTCCAGGTGGTCGGCGGTGACCCGGCCGATCGCCTCCTCCTGGGAGATCTTCCAGCCGCCGCGCTGCTTGGTCATGTCCACGGCCATCCTGAGCGCGGCCCGGCCGGTCCGCTTGCCGACGCGGGTCTGGAGCATCCAGAGCTTGCCCTGGTCGATGGTGAACTCGGTGTCGCACATGTCGCGGTAGTGCGCCTCGAGCTTGGCGAAGATCCCCATCAGCTCCTTGAAGATCTTCGGGAAGCGATCCTTCAGGGCCGACAGCGGCAGCGTGTTGCGGATTCCGGCCACCACGTCCTCGCCCTGGGCGTTGATCAGGAAGTCGCCGTACTCGCCCTGGGCGCCCGTGGCCGGGTCACGGGTGAAGCCCACGCCCGTCCCGGAGTTGTCATCCCGGTTGCCGAAAACCATGGTCTGCACGTTGACTGCGGTCCCGAGGTCGTGGGGGATCCGCTCGCGCACCCGGTAGGCGACGGCCCGGGCCCCGTTCCAGGAGCTGAACACCGCCTCGATGGCCCCCCGCAGCTGATCGGCGGGATCCTGGGGGAACGGCTTGCCGGTCTCGCGCTCCACGACGCGCTTGTACTCCTCGCACAGCTCCCGGAGGGCCCCGGCCGGAAGCTCGGCGTCGCTGCCCGCCCCGGCGTTCTCCTTGGCCTCGTCGAAGGGACGGTCGAACATCTCCCCGTCGAGGCCGAGCACGATCCGCCCGTACATGGAGATGAACCGGCGGTAGGAGTCGTAGGCGAAGCGCTCGTCGCTGGTCTGGTCGGCCAGTCCCTTGACCGAGGAATCGTTGAGTCCCAGGTTGAGCACGGTGTCCATCATCCCGGGCATGGAGAACTTGGCCCCCGAGCGCACGCTCACCAGCAGGGGGTCCGCGGCGTCGCCCAGCCTCTTGCCCATGGCCTTCTCGAGCTTGCGGACGTGCCTGCCCACCTCGTCGGAGAGGCCCTCCGGCCAGCCGCCGTCCATATAGGCCCGGCAGGCGTCGGTGGTGATCGTGAAGCCGGGCGGTACCGGCAGGCCCAGCACCGACGTCATCTCGGCCAGGTTGGCACCCTTGCCGCCGAGGAGATCCTTCATCTCCATGGGCGGGCGGCGGTGCTTGTGATCGAAGGAGTAGACGAGCGGCGTCGGCATACCCGCGAGTCTAAGAGACTAGAAACCCAGCCGCGACCGGACCTCTTCCACCAAATCGCCTATGGGCACCCGAACCTGCTCGGTGGTGTCGCGGTCGCGGATGGTGACCGCCCGGTCCTCGAGGGTGTCGAAGTCGACGGTAACCGCCAGTGGGGTGCCGATCTCGTCCTGGCGGCGGTAGCGGCGGCCGATGGACTGGGTCTCGTCGTAGTCGCACATGGCGTGGGGCTGCAGCAGGCCGAGCACCTCTTCCGCCACCGGCAGGAGGGTCTCCTTCTTCGACAGGGGCAGGACCGCCACCTGGTAGGGAGCAATCCTCGGGTGCAGGCGCAGGACGGTGCGCTTCTCGCCGCCGATCTCGTCGGTGTCGTAGGCAGCCAGCAGGAACGCCATCATGGTCCGGGTGGCGCCGGCGGCCGGCTCGATGACGTGGGGCACGTAGCGCTCACCCGACGCCTGGTCGAAGTACTCGAGCTTCACCCCGCTGGCCGCGGCGTGAGCTTTCAGGTCGTAGTCGGTGCGGTTGGCGATCCCCTCGAGCTCGCCCCAGCCCCACGGGAAGAGGAACTCCACGTCGGAGGTGCCGGCGGAGTAGTGCGACAGCTCCTCCGCCTCGTGAGCCCGCAGCCGCAGCATCTCCCGGGGGATGCCCAGGTTGACGTACCACTCGAGGCGCTCGTGGCACCAGTACTCGAACCACTTCGGTGACTCCGCCGGCGGCACGAAGAACTCGAGCTCCATCTGCTCGAACTCGCGGGTGCGGAACACGAAGTTGCCGGGGGTGATCTCGTTGCGGAAGGACTTGCCGACCTGGGCGATACCGAACGGGGGCCGCTTGCGCGAGGTCTGGAGGACGTTGAGGAAGTTGACGAAGTGGCCCTGGGCGGTCTCGGGCCGCAGGTAGGCCACGCTGCCCTCGTCCTCCACCGGGCCGGCGTGGGTCTTGAACATCAGGTTGAACGCCCGGGCCTCGGTCAGGTCGGTGCTGTCGCAGTTCGGGCAGTGCACCAGGCCGTCACCGGGGTTGGCCTCCAGGTGGTCGGCCCGCCACCGCTCCTTGCACTTGCGGCAGTCGACCAGCGGGTCGGTGAAGTTGGCCAGGTGGCCCGACGCCTCCCATATGCGGGGGCTGGACAGGATGGCGGCGTCGAGGCCCACCACGTCATGGCGCATCTGCACCATCGAGCGCCACCAGGCGTTCTTGACGTTGCGCAGCATGAGCACACCGAGCGGGCCGTAGTCGTAGGTGGAGCGGAACCCGCCGTAGATCTCCGCCGAAGGAAAAATGAAGCCCCGCTGCTTGCTCAGTCGAACTATCTCATCCATTTCCGGCGGCATAGAAGGGCAAGGCTACAGCCGGCCGGACCGGGGTGGCAGCCCTTTGCCGGGCCGCCCCCGATCCGCTCAGGCCCCGGCGGACGAGGCGGTGGAGGGAGCGGTGGGCAGCCCGGCGCCGAAGGACGGGCCCGTGGAGAAGACGGTGGGTCCGGAGAGGGGCTGGTCGGGAGGGACCTGCAGGTAGCGCAGCGCCTCGTTGGCGATCTGGGCGAAGACCGGGGCGGCTACGGTGCCGCCGTAGATCTGCTGCGGGTGGCTGAGGGCGACCACCGCGGTGATGGCCGGGTCCTTGGCCGGCACCATCCCGGCGAACACCGCCATGAACGCCCCCGGCTCGTAGCCGGACTTGTTCGGGTAGGGGATGTTGGCGGTCCCGGTCTTGCCGGCCACGGTGTAGCCGGGGATGGCCGCGGCCGGGGCGGTACCGGCGTTGGAGACGACCTGCTCGAGCATTGAGGTGATCTCGGAGGAGACGGTGGGGCTCACCACCCGGTGGGTGGGCGCCGGCGGCACCGGCCGGGTGACTCCGTCGGGCTGGATCTCCCCCTTGACCAGGCGGGGCGGGACGAAGACGCCTCCGTTGGCGATCACGTTGTAGGCGTCGGCCAGCTGCAGGACCGACACCGACTCGTCCTGGCCGATCGGCATGGAGCCCATGGCCGTCGGCGACCAGCTCGAGACCGGCCGGACGATGCCGGCCGAGCTGCCGGGGAACACCAGCCCGGTCGGCGAGCCGAAACCGAAGGCCGTCAGGTAGTGGTGCAGGCCCTGCGGGCCGAGCATCGAGGCGATCTTGATGGTCCCGATGTTGGAGGACTGGGCCAGGACCTGGGTGGCGGTCAGGTTCTCGGTGGGGTGCACCTCGGCGTCGTGGAAGATCGACCCATCGATGTTGAGCTGGTCCGGCACGTTGACGACCGTCTGGGGCGTTATCAGGTTCTCCGTGAGGGCCCCGGCGAAGGTCGCCAGCTTGGCCACCGAGCCGGGTTCGAACACCTGCGAGACGGCCAGGTTGGAGGAGGCCTGCACCGGGGCCGGGTCGGTGGCCGAGGTGGCCTGCAGATTGGCCATGGCCAGGATGTCACCGGTCTTCGAGTCGAGGATCACCGCCGACCCCCAGGTGGAGTGCGAGGCCTGGATCTCGGCTCCGAGCGCCTGCTCCGTCTCGAACTGCAGCGCCCGGCTGATCGTGAGCTGGAGCCCGACGCCCGGGTGGGCCGGGTCGTTCTTCACCACCCCACCGGGGATCTGCTCACCGGCCGCCCCCACCAGCTGGATCTGCTCGCCCCCCTGGCCGGCCAGCTGGTGGTCGTACTGGTACTCGATCCCGGCCGCGCCCGACCCGTCGGCGTGGACCGCCCCTATCACCGGCGAGGCCAGTGCGCCGTCGGGGTAGTGGCGGGCCGAGCTGGGCTGCACCGTGATCCCCGGAGCGGCCAGCGACATCACCTTGGCCGCGGCCTCCGGCGTGGCATCGGGGACCAGCACCACGTAGCCGGAGTGCTGCGACAGCAGCGGGACCAGGCTGGGCGCGCTCACCCCGAGAGCCGGGGCCAGCTCCGCGGCCTCGGCGGTGGGGTCGCTCACCTGCAGGTCGTCGGCCACCACCTCGTCGGTGGCCACCGACACCGCCAGCAGGTGGCCGCCGCGGGAGATGATCTCCCCGCGCAGGCCCTGGAGCGGAACGGTCCTCGTCACCTGCCCCCGCCAGTAGGCCGCCATCGACGAGGCCCCGAACACCTCGATCTGGGCGAGGCGGCCGGCGATGAGCAGGAACGCCACCACGAAGGCCCCGATCAGGAGGCGCATGCGGTGCTGCGGCATGAAGGTGGAGGCGCGAATGACTAACTCCCGAGAACTCGGTTCTCCACCCGGCTCTTTTTCTACACGATGCACGGCCCCCGTTGGGGGACGCCGCCCCCGGCGGCTCAGCCCTCCCGGAGCAGATGCACCGACCGCAGGCGCCGCTCCAGGTGGGTCTCGAGCATGGCGGTGGCCAGGTGGGCGGCGGTGGCGGTGGTGGCCCCGGCCGGCTCCCGCAGAGCCCCGGCCAGGCCACCGCCCAGGATGCGGCCGATCAGCTCCAGGGTGGCGGTGTCCACCGGGGTCCCCCGGCGGTGCTCCCGGCACAACGTGCCGCCTTCGACCGGGTCGAAACTGACCGGCTGGGGGGCCCCGCAACGCACGCACTCGTCGAGCACCGGGGCCACCCCCTCCAGGGCCAGGAGCTTCCAGTAGAAGGCCCCGACCAGGAGCGGAGGCCGCTCCGGGGCCGCCGCCAGGGTGCGCAGCGCCCCGGAGAGCATGCGGAACAGGGCCAGGTTGGCCTCCCCCTCCTGGGCCACCTGGTCGACCGCCTCCAGCAGGGCCAGGGCGTCGGTCATCCGTTCGAGGTCCTCCCGGATGGCCCGGTAGTGGTCCAGGCTCTCCGCCTGGTTGACCACGTCCAGGTTGCGACCCTCGTAGAGGAGCAGGCTCACATGGCCCGGAGGCTCGAGCCGGCCACCGAAGCGGCTCTTGGTCTTGCGCACCCCCTTGGCCACGGCCCGGACCTTGCCCCGGCCGGCCGTCATCAGCACCAGGATGCGGTCCGCCTCACCCAGCTTGTGGGTGCGCAGCACCACCGCCTCGTCGCGGTA
>JAKAXN010000541.1 GCA_021816565.1 Actinomycetes bacterium | reverse complement strand
AACCCCGAGGACCGCTACGAGGTGGAGGTCCAGGGGGAGGACTACCTCATCCTGCGCGAGCGCGACATCCACGCCGTGGCCTCGGAGCGGGTGGACAACGGCACCGGGCTGTACCTGTAGCCGCCCCCGCCTCATCCGGCTGCCCGGTCCCTTAGCATTGGCGGCCATGCCGGCTGCCGAACCCATCCAAGCCACGCCAGCCCAACTCGCCGCGGTCAGGTACAACGCCGACGGTCTGGTCCCCGCCATCGTGCAGGACCACCACGACGGCCAGGTGCTGATGATGGCCTGGATGAACGCCGAGACGCTGGCCGAGACCCTCGAGTCGGGCCGGACGGTGTTCTGGTCCCGCAGCCGCCAGGAGCGCTGGCGCAAGGGTGACACCTCCGGCGACCGCCAGTGGGTGCGCCGCGCCTACTACGACTGCGACGGCGACACCCTGCTCCTGATGGTCGAGCAGGAGGGGGCCGGGGCCTGCCACACCGGGGCCCGGTCATGTTTCTACCGGGCCTTCGGGCCGGGATCGGATCCCGACGTGACCCCCACCGAGCAGCCGGGTCCCCCGATGTTCGCCGGCCCGGCCACGCCGACGACCGGGCGGTGACCCGCCCCTCGCGCGACGAGTTCGCGTCGCTGGCGGCGCGCTACACCGTGGTGCCGGTCTGGAGGGAGCTGCTGGCCGACCTGACCACCCCGGTGGCTGCCTTCGCCCGCCTGGCCGGCGGCGACCCGACCGACCGGGCGTTCCTGCTGGAGTCGGTGGAGCACGCCGAGCGGTGGGGACGCTGGTCGTTCATCGGCCGGCGGCCCAGCGCCACCATCGTGGCCCGCGGGTCGGAGCTGACGGTGGAGGGGCGCCTGCCGGAGGGCGTGCCCCTGGATCGGGGGGTGCTGGCCGCGGTCGAGGGGCTGCTGCGCTCGTACCGCTCACCGGCCATCGAGGAGCTCCCGCCGCTCCACGGGGGGGTGGTCGGCTACCTGGGCTACGACGTGGTGCGCGAGGTGGAGCGCCTGCCGGGGGCCCCGCCCGACGAGACCGGCTACCCCGACGCCATCCTGTCGGTGGTGGGCCAGGTGGCCGCCTACGACTACTGGCGCCAGAGGGTGACGCTCATCGAGGCGGTGCCCATCCCCCCCGGGGTGGCCGGTGACCGGGCCGCCTGCGATGCCCTCTACGACGCCGCGGTGGCCAGCCTGGACCGGCTGGCGACCGAGGGGGCGGTGCCGCGCGACGAACCGCTGGTGGTGCCCCCCGACCGGGAGGACGAACCCCCGGTGGTGCGCCGGCGGACCAGCCCGGAGATGTACCGGGCCGCGGTGGAGTCGGCCCGGGAGCACATCCTGGCCGGCGACATCTTCCAGGTGGTGCTCTCCCAGCGCTTCGATTTCGACCTGGGGGCCGACCCGTTCGACTTCTACCGGTCCCTGCGCCAGGTCAACCCGAGCCCCTACATGTACTTCCTGCGCCACCCGGAGCTGTGCGTCGTCGGCTCGTCGCCCGAACCGATGGTGCAGCTGCTCGGCGGTCGGGTGGTGTCGCGGCCCATCGCCGGCACCCGTCGCCGGGGCCGCACCGACGAGCACGACCGGCGGCTGGCCGCCGAGCTGGCCGAGCACCCGAAGGAGCGGGCCGAGCACGTGATGCTGGTGGACCTGGCCCGCAACGACGTGGGCCGGGTCGTCGAATACGGCTCCGAGCAGGTGGACGAGCTCATGACCCTGGAGAGGTACAGCCACGTCATGCACCTCACCTCCCAGGTGTCGGGCCGGCTCCGGGAGGGGCTCGGCCCCATCGACGTGCTGCGGGCCACGCTGCCCGCCGGCACGGTGTCGGGGGCCCCCAAGGTGCGGGCCATGCAGATCATCGACGAGCTCGAGCCGGTCAAGCGGGGCCCCTACGCCGGGGTGATCGGCTACTTCGACTTCTCCGGCAATCTGGACACCGCCATCACCATCCGCACCCTGGTGGTCGGCCCCGACGGCCGGGCCAGCGTCCAGGCCGGGGCCGGCATCGTGGCCGACAGCGACCCCGGCGACGAGGACCTGGAGTGCCGCAACAAGGCCGCCGCCCTGCTCGCCGCGGTGCCCGGGGCCCGACGGATGACCGCGGCCCGCCGGCCGGGGGTGCAGACTGGCTGACATGCGGTACTGGGTGAGGCTGGACCGGGACGTGATCACCGTGGGTGGCCCGGAGTCGGGGACCTACCTGCAGGGGCAGCTGAGCCAGGACGTGGTTTCGCTCGCTCCCGGCTCGTCGGCGTGGTCGTGGCTCCTGGCCCCCAACGGCAAGGTGGACGCGCTGCTGCGCGTCAGCCGCCGGACCGGCGAGGACTGGGTGCTCGACACCGACGCCGGCTGGGGGGAGGCCGTGCTGACCCGGCTGCAGCGGTTCAAGCTGCGCACCAAAGTGGACCTGGCCCTCACCCCGGCCACGGTCATCGGCCTGCGGGGACCGGGCTGGGAGGAGGCGGCCGGGGCGGGGGCGGACGTGGCGTGCACCCCGCCGTGGCCCGGCGTGGAGGGCGCCGATCTGATCCTGCTCGGGGACGACCCGGTGTGGGCCGCGCCGGCCGGCGTCGCCGAGATGGACCCGGGGGCCCACGAGGCCCGGCGCATCCGGGCCGGCCAGCCCCGTATGGGTGCCGAGCTCGGCGAGCGGACCATCCCCGGCGAGACCGGGCTGGTCCCTTTCACCGTCAGCTTCACCAAGGGGTGCTACACCGGGCAGGAGCTGGTGGCCCGCATCGACTCGCGGGGCGGGAACGTCCCCCGCCACCTGTGCCGGTTGCGCCTCGACGGCCCGGTCGGGCCCGGCACCGAGCTGTTCGACGGTGACCGGGCGGCCGGGGTGGTCACCAGCGTGGCCGAGCTGGCCGAGCCGGGGGCCGGAGCGGGCTGGGTGGGCCTCGGCTACGTCCGCAGGGGCTTCGAGGCCCCCGGCACGCTGAGCGCCGGCCCGGGCGGCCCCGCGGCCCACGTGGAGGCCCTGCCCTGGTGAGATGGCCGGCAGGCGCCGAGCGGCGGCGGTGGTGGTGGAGCCTGGCCCTGGCGTCGGGGGTGCTGGGCGCCGGCTGCTCGGCCGGGGTCGGAACCCTGACGTTCCCGTCGCCGCCGGCGGTCACCGCGGCTCCCCCGCCGGCCCCGGCCGACTCCCTGCCGGCCGGCCTGGCCTCGACCCCGGAGGCCCCGGTGGCCGGGGTGACGACCACGACCGTGCCCCGGGTCGGCCCCGGGCCCGACACCTTG
>JAKAXN010000068.1 GCA_021816565.1 Actinomycetes bacterium | reverse complement strand
GCCCCGGCGTGCGTGCTCCAACCGCCGGCGTCGTGGTCGCTGCACCACGCCGAGCCCTTCGGGCCCCTCGACTCGGTGGTCGTGGTCGACACCGAGTCCGAGCTGCTGGCGGCCATGAACGCCTCCAACGGCTCCCTCGTGGGATCGGTGGCGACCGACGACATGGATTTCGCCGACCGGGTGGCCGAGCAGCTCCAGTCGTTCAAGGTGGGGATCAACAAGCCCCGCAGCCGTGGCGACCGTGAAGAGGTGTTCGGGGGCCTCGGACACTCCTGGAAGGGGGCCTTCGTCGGCGGCGACCTGCTCGTGCAGGCCGTCACCCACGGCCCGGATGGGGCGGAGGAGCGCCTGTACGGCAACTTCGCGGACTACTCGTTGCTACCGGAGCGCTGAGCCGGGCCGGACAAGTCATCGACTGACAGGGGGGATGGATGATCGACAACGGAACGGGTCCGGCCGGGCCCGAGGGGGAGGCCGGGTCCTTCCTGCAGGAGCTGCAGCGGTCCAGCCGGGACCTGCAGATGGTGCGCCGGGGCCTGCAGCGGGCTCTGGCCCGGCACGTGGGCGACGGCACCGACCACTTCGTGGGCGAGCTCACCGGCACCTCGGCGACCGGCATGTCCAGCGAGACGCTGCTGTTCGACGCCAGCTGGAACGGCCCGTCGGGACCCCGATCCGAGCGGCTGGTGGCCCGGGTGGCCCCGTCGGGCGCGGACGTGCCGGTGTTCCCGTCCTACGACCTGCCCGGCCAGTTCGAGACCATCGCCGCCGTGGGTCGCCTGAGCGACGTGCCGGTGCCTCCGCCGTGGTGGTGCGAGGCCGACCCGGCGGTCATCGGCTCACCCTTCTTCGTGATGGGAAGGGTGGACGGTGAGGTGCCGCCCGATGTGATGCCGTACAACTTCGGCGACAGCTGGCTGTTCAACGCCGCACCCGAGGAGCAGGCGAAGGTGCAGGAGTCCAGCGTGGACGTGCTGGTCCGCCTGCACGCCATCGAGGATCCACAGCGCCACTTCGCCCACCTGGCCGGCGACCGCCCCGGCGCCACCGCCCTGCGCCGGCACGTGGCCCGGACGGTGGAGTGGTACGAGTTCGCGGCCCGCGACTGCGGGCGGTCCCAGCTGGTGGAGAAGGGGCTGGCCTGGTTGGAGGACCACTGGCCGGCCCACGAGAGCGACCCGGTGTTCTGTTGGGGGGACTCGCGTATCGGCAACGTCATGTACCGGGACTTCGAGCCGGTTGCCGTCCTGGACTGGGAGATGGCCGGGCTGGCTCCGCCCGAGACCGATGTGGCCTGGATGATCTATCTGCACCGCATGTTCGAGGACATGGCCGCCCAGTACGGCTTCCCGGGGATGCCCCACTTCCTCCAGCCCGACGACGTGGTCTCCTACTACGAGCGCCGGTCCGGCCGGGCGGTGCGCGACCTGGACTGGTACCTGCTCTACGCCGCCGTGCAGTTCGGGATCGTGGGACTGCGCACCGGGCAGAGGTCGGTGCACTTCGGCGAGCGGGCCGCGCCCGTGGACGCCGACGAGCTCATCATGAACGCCCCGGCCATAGCCGCCATGATCGGAAGTTGAGGAGTCACACATGCCCGTTCCCCTCGATGAGTACCCGGTGCACCAGCTGCCGCTCTCCATGCGCTACGCCGGGTCCAGCGACCGCAACTTCTACGACCGCTGCTACTTCAACGCCCACGACCGGAGCGGGGAGCTGTTCCTGATCACCGGACTGGGCGTCTACCCCAACCTGGGGGTGACCGACGCTTACGCCACGCTGCGGCGGGGTGACCGGCAGTGGGCGGTGCGCTGCTCCGACGCCCTCGAGCACAGGTCGCTCGACGCCCGGGTGGGACCGTACCGGGTGGAGGTGTCGGAGCCGCTGTCGAAGATCCGGGTGGTGTGCGACACCGCCGAGCTCGGTCTGGGGTTCGATATGACGTGGGAGGGCTCCTTCGACTGTATCGACGAGCCCCGCCACCTGCTTCATCAGGGGGACCGGGTGGTGCTCGACGGCTGCCGCTTCGCCCAGCTCGGCACCTGGTCGGGGACCCTCCACGTCGACGGCGACGACATCGCCGTCACGCCGGACGTCTGGGTCGGCAGTCGGGACCGCTCATGGGGCATCCGACCCGTCGGTGAGGCGGAGCCCGCCGGGCGCTCCGCCGAGGACCCCCGGGAGGGGTTCTGGTGGCTCTACGCCCCCATCCGCTTCGACGAGTACGCCCTGATCGTCATCATCCAGGAGGATCCCGACGGCAGCCGGACGCTCAACGCGGCCAGCCGGGTGTGGGCCGACGGCCGCTACGAGCAGCTGGGCTGGCCGGAGCTGGACATCACGTACCGCTCGGGTACCCGCCACCCCGAGCGGGCGGTGCTCCACATGCGCAGCGCCGACCGCCGGCCCGTGGAGGTCCGGATCGAGACCCTGACCGGGGTGGCGCTGCACATCGGCGCCGGCTACGGCGGGGACCCGGACTGGACCCACGGGCAGTGGAAGGGCCGCGACTGGCTGGACCGCGCCGTCTACGACCTGTCGGCCCCCGACGTCGCCGGGCGCATCCCATTCGGGGTCATCGACCACGTGGCCCGGGCCACCTGCGACGGGGCCGAGGGATGGGGCCTGTTCGAGCACGCCTCCGTGGGCCGCCACGACCCCACGGGCTTCAAGGACTGGCTGAGCGTGGCCCCCTGAGCCACCGGGAGGGGGAATATCGGCGGTGCCGCTCCGGTTGGCACCGCGGACCAGCGATCCGGGGAGCAGCGTGCCGAGCCGTCAGATGAACCAGAAGATCGCGGTGAGCGTGGTCTTCGTGGCCGCCATGTTCATGAACATCATGGACACGACCATCGTCAACGTCGCACTGCCGACCATCGGCCGGCAGTTCGGCGTCCGGCCGGACTCGGTCGACACGGTGGCCATCGGCTACCTGGTCAGCCTGGCCGTGTTCATCCCCGTCTCCGGGTGGCTCGGCGACCGGCTGGGCGGCCGGCGGGTCCTGCTGGCGTCCATCGTGGTGTTCACCCTGGCCTCGGCGCTGTGCGGGGTGGCCCAGAACCTCGGTGAGCTGGTGGCCTTCCGGGTCCTGCAGGGGGTGGGGGGCGGCCTGATGGTCCCGGTCGGCATGGCCCTTCTGTTCCGGACCTTCCCGCCCGAGGAGCGGGTCAGAGCGTCGAGCATCCTGGTCATCCCCACGGCCCTGGCCCCGGCGCTCGGCCCGGTGCTCGGCGGGCTGTTCGTGACCGAGGTCTCCTGGCGCTGGGTGTTCTACGTCAACCTGCCCATAGGCCTGGCTGCGTGGGTGTTCGGCATGGTGTTCCTGGACCAGCACCGCAGCGACCACGCCGGGAAGCTGGACGTGACCGGGTTCCTCCTCTCGGCGGCCGGGCTCGGGCTGGTGATGTACGGGGTCTCCGAGGGCCCGTTCAAGGGGTGGGGTCAGCCCGTCATAGCCTCGTCCATCTCCGTGGGGGCGGTCCTGCTGGTGGCCATGGTGGTGGTGGAGTTGCGGTCCGCGGCCCCGCTCATCGACATCCGGCTGTTCCGCAACGGGCTGTTCCGCAACGCCAACATCGTGATGGGCCTGGGCTCGGTGGCGTTCCTGGGGGTGCTGTTCATCGTGGCCCTCTTCTTCCAGGACGGGCTCGGGCAGTCGGCCCTGCAGTCAGGGCTGAGCACCTTCCCCGAGGCTCTCGGCGTCATGGCCGGCGCCCAGATCGTCAGCCGGTACCTCTACCCCACCCTCGGTCCCCGCCGGGTCATGTTCGCCGGCCTGCTGGTCCTGGCGGTGGCGCTGGCCCTCATGAGCCTCATCCAGACCACCGGCGAGCTGTGGTGGATGAGGTTGCTGATGTTCGTCACCGGCTACGGGATGGCCCACGTGTTCACCTCGGCGCAGGCCGCCGGTTTCGCCACCATCTCCGGTCCCGACACCGCCCGGGCGTCCACGGTGTTCAATGCCCTGCGCCAGCTGGGCGGCGCGGTGGGCGTGGCGGTCCTGAGCACGGTCGTGGCCGAGGTCGGGCCCATGAGCGTCGTCCACGGCCGTCCGGTGCCCCACCTGACCGCCTACCACGCCGCGTTCCTGACCGCCGCGGCCATGGCGGTGGTCGCCGCGGTGGCCGCCCTGCGCATCAACGACGCAGAGGCGGCCCCGACCATGGTGCGCCGGGCCCGCCCGACGCGCCGCCCGGCCGGGGCCACCCCCGAACCCATCGGGGCCTGAAACCCCGCCGGCGCCCGCTCAGGCGTCGTAACCCGGCTCGTCCCACCACGGGTACCATTCGGGCTCGTCCCGGCTGGGCCGCAGCTTCCACTCCGGGGGCCGCTTCTCCAGGAAGCTCTGCACTCCCTCGACGGCGTCGGCCGACCGGCCGGTGTGGTAGATCGCCAGCGAGTCCACCCGGTGGGCCTCCATGGGATGGGCGACGGTCAGCATCCGCCACAGCATCTGGCGGGTGATCACGGCCGACACCGGAGCGCTGCGGGCGATCTCCCCGGCCAGCGCGTGCGCCGCGGGGAGCAGGTCGGCGGCCGGGTGCACGCTTCTCACCAGCCCGGCGGCCAGGGCCTCCGACGCCGGGAAGACCCGGGCCGTCAGGCACCACTCCAGCGCCTGGTTGATCCCCACGATGCGGGGCAGGAACCAGCTGCTGGCGCTCTCGGGGACGATGCCGCGGGCGGCGAAGACGAAGCCGATGCGGGCGGTGTCGGCCATCAGGCGGAAGTCGGCTGGCAGGATCATCGACGCCCCCACCCCCACGGCCGGGCCGTTGATCGCGGCGATCACCGGCTTCTTGGAGCGGAAGATCCGCAGGCTGACCAGCCCGCCGCCGTCGCGGGGGGCCCGGCGGCCCTCCCCCGCCTCACCGTGGTCGAAGGTCGACCCCCCGGCTCCGAGATCGGCGCCGGCACAGAAGCCCCGGCCCCGCCCGGTGAGGATCACCGCCCGCACCCCGTCATCGGCGTCGGCCAGATCGAACGCCTGCAGCAGCTCCCCCATCATCTCGACGGTGAAGGCGTTGAGCCGGTCCGGCCGGTCGAGGGTGATGGTGGCCACCGGGCCGTCCACCTCGTAGGCGATCTGTGTGGGCGCGAAGGTCATTCCGCTACCTTGCCATCCATGACCGCCCGGCGCCTTCATCAGCGCGCCGGGGGGCCGCTCGGCTGGCTGGGCGCCCTGGTGCTTGTGTACCTGGGGGTGCCGGTGGTGGCGTTCCTCCTCCGCCTGGCCCGCTCGTCGCACGCCGGCTTCTCCACCCCGGGGCTGTTCCCGGCCCTGTGGGTCTCGGCCGCGGCCGCCACCATCTCGCTGACCCTCATCGCCGTGTTCGGGATACCGCTGGCCTGGGTGCTCGCCCGGTCCCACAGCCGGCTGGCTTCGGCCATCGGGGCGGCCGTCTACCTGCCGCTGGCCATCCCGCCGCTGATCAGCGGGATCCTGCTCATCTACCTAGTCGGTCCCTACACGTGGCTGGGGCGCCTCTTCGGGGGCCGGCTCACCGACTCGCTGGCGGGGGTGGTGCTGGCCCAGACCTTCGTGGCGGCACCGTTTCTCGTGGTTTCGGCCCGGGCCGCCTTCAGCGCCGAGGACCGCTCCGTGGAGGAGGTGGCGGCCACCCTCGGTCACCGTCCCCTGGCCCGCTTCTTCCGGGTGGGGCTGCCCGGGGCGTCCAACGGCATCAGGGCGGGCCTGCTGCTGTCGTGGCTGCGGGCGTTCGGCGAGTACGGGGCGACCGTACTGCTCGCCTACCACCCGTTCTCGCTGCCCGTCTACACCTACGTGCAGTTCTCGAGCACGGGACTGTCCAACACGGAGGCGCCGACCGCCCTGGCCCTCGGCGTGGCCCTGTTGGTGGTGGGGATCGGCTGGCTGCGGCCGGTCTCCCGCTCCCGGCGTCGCGGCCCGCTCCCGGTGCCGGCCGGCCCGGCCGCGGTCGATCCGGTGGCCGTCGGTTTCGACATCGACGTGGCCGCCGGGTCGTTCCGGCTGCAGGCGGCGCACCGGTGCCGGTCGCACCGCACCGCCATCCTGGGCCCGTCGGGGTCGGGTAAGTCCCTGGCTCTCAGGTCCCTGGCCGGACTGCTCGGGCCGGGAGCGGGCCGGGTCTGGTACGGCGACGACGCGGTGTCGGCGGTGGCGGTCGAGGAGCGACGGGTGGGCTACGTCCCGCAGGGCTACCACCTGCTCCCGCACCTGGATGTGTGGCACCAGGTGTGCTTCGGGGTGGACGCCGACCCGGCCCTGGGGGCCTACTGGCTGGGCACCTTCGGGCTCTTGGAACTGGTGGACCGCCTTCCCCACCAGCTGTCGGGCGGCCAGCGCCAGCGGGTCGGCCTGGCCCAGGCCCTGGCCCGCGGGCCCCGGCTGCTGCTCCTGGACGAGCCGTTCTCCGCGCTCGACACCCCGGTGCGGTCGGAGCTGGGCCGGGAGCTGCGCCGGCTGCAGCACCAGGCCGGGCTGTCCACCGTGCTGGTGACCCACGACCCGGAGGAGGCGGCGCTGCTGTCCGACGAGATCCTGGTGGTGCTCGACGGGCGCCTGGTGCAGTCCGGGCCGGCCGGCGAGCTGCACAGCCGGCCGGCCAGCCCGGCCGTGGCCCGGCTGCTCGGTATCGCCAACGTGCTCGGGGGCTGGTGCGGCGCCGACGGCCGGTTGGTGGCGGCCGGCGTCGACCTCGGGGTCGAAGTCCCCTGGGCCCGGCCCGGGTCGGCCCTGACCTGGTGCGTGCACCCCGAGCACATCGTCATCGGCGGGCGCGCCTCACTCCCGGCTGTGGTCACCGATGTGGCCGACCTGGGAGCGGCCACCTCGGTGGAGCTGCGCCTGGGCGACGGCCTGGTGCTCACGGCCCGCAGCAGGGACCGCCGGGATCACCGTCGCGGGCAGAGCTGCTTCGTCGAGGTGCCGCCCGACGCGGTCACGGTCTGGCCGGCCGACGCCGGGACGGCCGGGTCAGGTCCGGGCGCCGGAGCGCTGGATGGCCGTTTCGTCGGTCCCTAGGTAGGAGGCGATGACCGCGGGGTGGGCCAGCACCTCCTCGGGGGTGCCTTCCGCTATCACCCCGCCCAGCTCCAGTGCCACCAGACGGTCGCACAGCCCGCTCAGGAGCGGCATGTCGTGCTCGATGATCAGTATGGAGCAGCCGGTTCGCTCCTGGATGCGGCGCAGGAGCGGTCCGAGGGCCTCCGTCTCCTTCTGGGCCACGCCACCCGACGGCTCGTCGAGCATCAGGACCTTGGGCTCCTGGGCCAGGATGCAGGCCAGGTCCACGATGCGCCGGGTCCCCGTGGAGAGCTCTCCGGTCATCTTCTGGCTGTAGGCGCCGAGCCCCATCAGCTCTATCAGCTCGTCCACCACGACCGCCACGGCCAGCTCGGACTCGTAGCTGGCGGGCAGCTGGAACGCCGCGGCCATCATGTCGCGGCACTGGATGTGGCGTTCCCGGGCCACGGAGATGGTCTCGGCCACGGTGAGGGTCGGGAACAGCTTGGCGTCCTGGAATGACCGCCCCATGGCCCCCCGGGCCCGAAGGTTGGGGGACCAGGCGGTGACGTCCACGCCCCGCAGGAGGATCCGCCCGGACTCGATCTTCAGAAATCCCGATACGCAGTCCATCAGCGTGGTCTTGCCGGCCCCGTTGTGGCCGATGAGGCCGACGATCTCGCCGGGCCGGACCGCCAGGTCGACGTGGTCGACAGCGGTGATGCCGCCGAAGCGCTTGACCACGTCCACGCACTCGAGAACCGGCTTGGCGTCAGGGTCGATGCGCGGGGCGGCTTCGGCTTTCGGGCGGCGCCGGGAGCGGGTCCGGGCGGCGGGGGCCGGCGCCGTGGCGGCGCTCTCCGGCCCGTCGTGGGCGGCCGCACCGGCGATGAACACGGAGCGGAGGATGTCGGGGCGGTCCAGGAGCTCGGCCGCCGGGCCCTCGAAGCGCACCTCCCCCTTCTCCATGAACACCGCCCGCTCGGCCAGGTTGAGGGCCACGTTGACCGACTGCTCGACGATGACGATGGTCGAGCCGCGACGGTGGACCTCTCGGACCACCTCGAGGAGCTGACCGACGATGGTGGGGGCCAGCCCCAGGGACAGCTCGTCGATCATGAGCAGTTCGGGCTTGGTCATCAGTGCCGACCCGAGGGCCAGCATCTGCTGCTCGCCACCGGAGAGATTCCCGGCCATCTGGTTGTGCCGCTGGGCCAGAACCGGGAACAGCTCCAGCACCTCCTCCCGGGCCCGCTCTATCCGCTCCTGGTCGTCGCGGATGAGCCAGGTCGCCAGACGCAGGTTCTCTGCGACGGTCAGGGTGGGGAAGACTCCCTTGCCGCCCGGCATGAGCGACACGCCTCTGCGGGTGGTCACGTCGGCGGCCAGGTTGGTGATGTCCTCCCCGTTGAAGCTGACCCGGCCCCGCTTGGGCTTCACCAGCCCGCATATGCCCTTGAGCAGCGTGGACTTGCCGGCTCCGTTGGTGCCGAGCAGGGCGACGATCTCATGGCTGGCCACGTCGAAGTCGACGCCGAAGAGGATCTGGACCTGTCCATAGGACACGTCGATTCCCCGGCACGAGAGCAGGGTCCCTCCGGGGGCCGACGGGTCCTGCGGGGCGACCCCCACGACGGGGACCTCCATCGTCGGCTCGGCCGCGTCGGGACCGTCGCCTCTGTCGAGGGTGGCGGTCCCCGGCCTCCCTCTGCGCAGTACCGACCCGATGCGCTCGACCGAACTCATACCCCTACAGCCTCCTTGTCCCGACCGGCATCCTCGGCCGCCAGCGCAGCACTCAGCAGCCCGGCGTCGCCGGCGTCGGCGCCGCCACCGTCACGCTTGTCAGCGACCAGGCTCGGCACCAGGATCCCCCGTCGGTTGGCGACCCTGCGCAGCAGGCGGTCCCGCCACGAGAACAGGACCTGGCCGATGCCGCCCGGCAGGAACATGAGCACCAGCAGCAGCGCCGCCCCGCTGACCGCCACCCGGTAGGTGCCGAGGGCCGTGATCGTCTCCAGGTACTTGAAGGTGAAGATGCCGATCAGGGCGCTCGTAACGGACCCGAGCCCACCGATCACCGCATAGCAGAACACGGTGATGCTGTCGACGGCCGGGAAGCTGCCCGGGTTGAGCGCCCCCAGCAGGAGGGCGTCCAGGCATCCGGCGATTCCCGCGATGACACCGGCGGTGACAAAGCCGCCCAGCTTCACCGCCGTGGTGCCGACCGACGCCGAGGCCGCGGCCCGCTCGTTGTCGTTGGTGGCGATCAGTACCCGACCGGCGCGGGACTTGCGCAGCCCGGTGGTCGCCAGGATGGTCAGGCCGAGGAACACCAGGCAGAGCACGTACAGCTCGTAGTAGTTGTTGAGGTCGAACCGCTGCAGCAGCAGCGGTCGCGGTATGCCGTTGGTGGGGATGAACTGCGGGAACGTGTCGGTGTTGAGGAAGTACTGGTCGAACGCCACCCCCATGGCCAGGGTGGTGGCGGCCAGGAACAGTCCCTTGATCCTCAGCGCCGGTAGTCCGATCAGCAGGGCCACCAGTCCACCGGCCACCGCCGAGACGGCGATCACGAAGAAAAGGTCCACGTTCCAGCGGGCGATCAGGTTGCCGGCCACCATTCCGGCCACCCCGGCGAAGCCGAACTGGCCCAGGCTGATCTGCCCGCCCCAACCGGTCAGCACCACCAGTGACACCCCCACCAGCGCCCACACCACGGCGAAGCCGGCGAGGAGCTGGCTGCTCGGGCTCCACGAGTGCGGCACGAGGACGAACAGAGCGGCCACGCCGGCCAGCAGTGCCCGGCGGGTCCACAGCACCTCGGGCAGGCGCCTCAGCTCGAGCGGTATGGGTTTGGCCACCGCCACCGACGCCCACGACGAGTCACCGGCCTCCTGGGCCCGGGTCAGCTTGCCAGAGCGGGCCAGCAGGGCCACCAGGATCACGGCCAGGTACCCGGCCCAGACCACCGAGGGGTCATTGCTGAAGTTCCACCGGATGATCTGCTCCATGATCCCGAGCCCCACCGCAGCCCCGAACGCCACCGGCAGCGATTCCATACCGGCCACCACGGCGGCCGCCAGCATGGGGACCAGCACCGTGGGGCCGTTGGAGATGGCCCCGGGCTTCACGCCCTCAAAGGGGGCCTGCAGCATGTAGGTGAGGGCGGCCAGGCCCCCGGCGATGACCCACACGATCGTCGACAGCCGGTTGACCGGAATGCCGAGCAGCAGAGCCCGGTCGGAGTTCTCAGCCGCAGCCCGCACCGCCACCCCTGCCGCGGTGCGCCTCAGGAACCACACCAGGAAGGCGATGACGAGCGGCACGACCAGCACGATCATGATGGCGTTGCTCTGGAAGGTGTACACGTCGATGGTCACAGACATGTTGAACGGCGGCGAGAACGCCCCGGTCAGCGACACGAAGTGGATGGCCTTGGTGCCGGCCAGCTCCAGCCCGCCGTACAGCTGGGCCAGGCCGATGCTGGCCACCAGCACGATCAGCCGGGCTGAGTTGCGGAACCGGCGGATGGTGGTGATCTCGGTGATCCCGCCCACCGCGGCGCCCACCGCGGTGGCCAGCGGCAGGGCCAGCCAGTAGTTGAGCCCGTGCACCTTGACCAGCCCGATTACCAGCACCCCTACCAGGGACCCGAGGGCGCCGTGGGCGAAGTTGATGAACCGGTTGGCCCGGTACACCAGGATCAGGCCCATGGCCCCCAGGGCGGTGGCCGAACCGTAGACCACCCCCAGCAGGATGATCCCGATGGGTGCCTTGCGGTGCAGGTAGCCGTGGGTGCCGGTGGTCAGGGCGACCACCGCGTAGAGCAGGACCACCGCGCCCAGAGCGACAGCCCACCGCTGGCGCACGGTGAGGGACTTCCACCGCTGCAGCAGCGGGATGTCCGTCGCCGGGTCGGCGATCACGACGGGATCGGGCATCCGGGCTTTCCCTTCGGGATGTCGTTGGCGGTCCAGCGGGCGTTGTTGGAACTGCTCGGCACGTACGCTCCCGGCTTGCCGTTGTAGGCGGAGATGGCGGTGGGGCTGTAGCAGATCTCCCGTACGTCGTTGGGCACGGTGTACTGCTGCGGGCTCCACCCCCAGAGGCCCATCGGGCCCTCCCTGGGCGGGTAGTTGAACATGCCCTGCTGGAAGGTCTGCGGGGTGAGGTTCGGACCGGCCATCTGTATGCCGATGGCCATCTGATCCATCTGGGCGTAGATCTGGTTGACGAAGAACGCCGGCTCATCGCTGCGCACCGTCTTGTAGGCGGCGTACCCGATGGTCTGGGTGTAGGGGACCGTCGGGGCGTTGGGGCTGAGCCCGAAGGCGTGGGCCGTGAAGTTCTGGTTCCACAGCTGGGCGGAGTAGTCGGCGTCGGTCAGGGCGGTGCCGGTGATGATGAACTCCGGCAGGTAGCCCTGCTGGTTGCCCTGCCCGGACATGTACACGGGGAAGATGGGGTCACAGCCGCATATGACGGTGGTGAACCCTCCGCTCTTCAGCTTCGACACCAGGTTGGCGGCCTGCTGGGACATGGTGCCCAGGTCCAGGCTGTAGGTGAAGATCGATGCCTGGCACCCGGCGGCCTGCATGATCCCCTGGGCCACCTTGACCGACTCCTGGTACCAGGAGTTCTCCGGGGCGAGCAGGGCGAACTTGCGGGGGGCGTTCTTCAAGGAGCCGCCGGCGTAGGCCGCCGGGGTCCCCGGGGGGCAGAGCTTCTGCACCGCGTAGTGGGCCGACAGGGATGCCACGTCGGTGCCGTCGGTCGCCACCGACCAGGTGTAGGGGGCGTGCTGCTGGTGCCAGGCCCGGGACATGTACGGGTCCCCGAAGGCCATCACGCCCTGCTTGGCCAGGGCGTCGGCGTAGGGCTCCGACTCCGCGGACAGGTCGGCGAACACCTTCATGGACTTGGCCGTGAGGGCGTCCGCCTCGGCCTGGGCCTGACCGGTTCCGAGCAGCTCGTTGGACAGCGAGCCCTGGCCGTTGAAGAAGTGCACCACGATCTTGCGGCCGTAGAACTGGAAGTGGCTGTTGAAGTACTGGGCCAGGGCCAGGACCGTGCGCTCGGTGTCGGCGTTGGTGTCCTTCAGGGAAGCCCCGGCCAGCTGGGCCAGCGTCTGCTGGAAGCTCTGGTCGCTGGTCAGGCGGAAAGAGACGTTGATCGTGGTCGGCGTGACCCCCATGGAGGTGGCGCCCCCGTTGCTGCCGCTGAAGGTCTCGCACGGCGGGGAGTACGGGTCACCCGGGATCTGCAGGTTCTGGCCCCCGCAGGGCACGACCTTGGCCGCCCCCACGCCCCCGGCCACCTGCCCGCTGTGGCCGGTCGCGGCAGCCGGAGAGGCCGACGCGGCCGCTCCTCCGGAGGTGCCCCCGGAGCCGGCGGCGGATGGGCTGGCCCCGGCGGCCGCCCCGGCGGCGCCCGCCCCGGGGGCGGTCCCGGCCGTTCCGGCGGCGGAGGGGCTGGCCGCCGCCGACGCCGATGCGCTGCCGGAGGCGGTGCCCGGCTGCAGGGTCGCGGTGGCGCCGGCGGCCACCGCCGTGGTCTTCGGCACCCGGCTCGGGACGAACAGGGCGACTATCACGAGCACGGCGACCAGGACCGCCATGGGGCCGTAGCCCCGGAACAGCCGCTGGAAGACACTGAAGTAGCCGGGCGGGGGGCTGGAGGCAGGCCTGCTCCCCCGGCTCCCGGGCCCGCGGTTGGGCGCGGTCATTGGTTACTCCTCGAAGTTGACGGTGTACTGGGCCCGGCGCATCATCCGGCGGTCCGCCTCGGCCAGCAGGCCGATCAGGCCCAGGCCGGCGATCCCGATGGCCAGAAGCGGACCCCCGGCCGAGTAGCTGACCGCCGCCGGTGAGGCGGCCAGCTGCCCCGCGGTCCCCGAGCCGGTCGACGGGGCGGCCGTCCCGGCTCCTGCCGTCGGCGCCGCCGACGGGGTGGCGGCGGACCCGGTGGCGGACAGGCTGGGTGAGGCCCCGGTGGCGGAGACGGCCGGAGCCGTCCCGGCCCCGGAGAGGGAGGTCCCGGTGAGGGAGCCCACCGGGGCCGACGACCCCGACCCGACCCCGAGGGAGATGGGGCCCAGCAGGTTCAGGTGGTACTGGTTCGCCTGGACCGCCGAGCTGGACGACGTGACGCCACCCAGACCGGCCGACAGGTAGCCGCCGCCGTTCACCGAGGCGATGGCCACCTGGGCCACGGTTATCGGCGTGTCCGACTGGCACAGGACCTTGGCCAGCTGGGCGGGCTCACCGGGGAACCCGTTCTCCAGGCCCCCGAGGACCTGCTGCTGCTGGGCCTCGGTGGCGTTGAGCCCCAGGTTGAGGATGGTGTCGCGGGTCTTGTTGGGCACCGCCTCGATCTGCAGCGGGGTGACCGACTGCACTCCCTGCTGCACCGACGACACCGGCAGCACCACCTTGATCCCCAGTGTCCCGAGCACCGTGTTGATGGCGTTCTGCAGGGCGGTGAGGCCCTGGCCGGCGGGTACCGGAACCGACTTCCCGGCGATGTCCAGCGAACCGATGGTGAAGGTGCCGCTGGGCTCGGCGGTGCCGCCGGAGGGGTACACCGACTTCCAGTGCAGGCCGTCGATCTTCACCAGGCCGTTGGCGATGTCCAGCGCCCCTATGTCGGCGGTGGCACCGGCTTCCCGCTGACCGTTGACCAGCCCCGACCACGCCTTGGTGGTCATGGCTGAGACGGTGAACCCCCCGGCGTTCACTGGGGCGAAGCTGGTCTCCGCCTCTCCGTAGGGCGTGGAGTTCGCCTTCACGTACTCGTAGGAGCCGTACGACGGCTGGTTGGACCCTGTCGCCGGATCGGGCTGCTGGGTGACCCCCTTGCTGGCGCCCGGATCGCCGGTCTCGGTGGTGAGGGCCTGGGGGATCTGGTCGGGCTTCAGGCTCTGCGATCCGCAGTTGTAGCTGGTCAGGGCCGTGCCTATGGCCCCCAGGTCGATCCCCTGGGACTGGGCCCGGGCCACGTCGTTGGTGTGGCCGGCCAGGGCCTCGCCGAGGACCACGCCCACCGCCAGCGAACCGTCGTGGGGGGCCACGGCCAGGGCCTGGGCCGACGCCGAGCCCTGACCCGGCGAGGGGTCGGCGTGGGCCCTCGGGGCGGCGCCCATCATGGTCGCCCCCGTCGCCGCCAGCGTGGCCGACAAACCGCCGGCCAACCACTTGACCTGTCGCCGCCTGAGCACTAAGCCGCTCCCCCCGGAACTCGTGAGCATGTGGCAACCGCATGGCCGCCTCTATTCGGACGGGTCCTATTTCGGCGGTTTGGTCCGGTTTTCCTTCTAGGGCCGGTGACCTCCGTCGCACGTCCCGCGAAATCCGGAGAAACGGGCAGAAGCCCCGGCGCGCCGAGCCTTCAGTGGGTGGCGTCGGCGCGGCGCAGCACGGCCAGCCGGACGAACCCGATGCCCTTCAGCCGGTGGGCGCGGATGGCCTGCACCGCGTAGCGGGGATCGTCGCGCAGAACCTCGGCGAGCGACGGTGATATCAGCACCGATCCCGGGCGGGCCGCGATGGTGGCCCGGGAGGCCAGGTTGACGACCGGGCCGAACAGGTCGCCGCCCTGGGATACCACCGACCCCGACGCCACGCCGACGCGCACCGAGGGGAGGTCCGGAGAGTCGAAGGTCTCGGCCAGCGAGAGGGCGATCTCCCCCACCTGGTCCACCTCCGAGCTGAACATGACCTCGTCACCGATCATCTTGATGACCCGGCCGCCGCTGCCGACCACCTGATCGGTGGCCAGCACCTCGAAGCGCTCTATCAGCTCGGCTGTCTCCCGGTCGCTCAGCTGCTCGCTGAGCGAGGTGAAGCCGACCAGATCGGCGAAGCCCACGGCCACCACCGGGCCTTCCTCGTTGCTGTTGATCCAGCCGGCCTGGCGGGTGGCGGAGTCCAGGAGGTGGCGCCTGAAGAGGTATCCAACGACCTTCTCGAGCTCGTCGATGCGCTCCCGGTCGAGCAGCTCGTCACCGGTCTCGGCCAGCCGGTCGGTCCAGAAGCCGATCACCGCGTCGGCCATGCGGGCCGCGGCCAGGCCCAGGGTGCGGGCCATGTGGAGCAGGTCGGCGTTGTCCAGGCGGCCGGTCTCCACCAGATGTCGAACCCGGCGCAGGGCCTCGACGTCGGCGTCGAGGTAGGCATCCTCGCCGAGGGGGGCGTCGGGCAGCCCCATGGCCCGGCGCAGCCGGCGGGCCAGCTCCAGGTCCACCCCGGACTCGCTGGCCAGCTCCGGGCCGCTGAGCCGGCGGCTGTCGGGCATGACCGCCTCGGCCAGGCGCTCCACGACCGACTGCTCCCCGGACCCGGAGGGGGTGACCTCCCCGGTGGTCATCTGGGACGGCGCGCCGGGCGCGCCGTCACCGCCGGTCGCGCCACCAGCCGACGAGGATGCGGTAGATCACGCCACGGCTGCGTTCCTCGCCCGGACCGGTTCCGTAGAAGCGCTGGAACGCGGCCGTGTCGTCGGGGCCAGGGGTCCGCTCTTGGGGATCGGTCATGGGACAGAGTCTAAAGACCCGGGGGGCCGCGGTCG
>JAKAXN010000540.1 GCA_021816565.1 Actinomycetes bacterium | reverse complement strand
CCGGCGCCGGCGCATGACCTCCACCGCCGAGTGCAGCGTGGTGAGCGGCGAGCGCAGCTCGTGGCTGACGTCGGAGGCGAAGCGGGCGTCGCGCTCGATGCGGGACCGCAGGCCCTCCACCATGGCGTTGAAGCCGGTGGCCAGGGCCACCAGCTCCTGGTCCCCCTCGGCGTCGAGGCGGGCGTCGAGCTGGCCCCCGGCGATGGATGCGGCGGCCGAACTGATGTCGCGCAGCGGCATGAGGGCCCGTCGGGTCCCCCAGGCCCCGATGGCCAGGCTGATCAGGAAGCCCAGGAGGCTGCCGGCGGCCAGGGCGTAGCGCAGCGTGGCCAGGGTGCTGTTGAGGTCGGTGAGGGAGAAGAACTCGAAGTAGGCGTTGCCTCCCCCGAGGGGTATGCCGACGGCCAGCTCGTGGCGGCGGTGCACCTGGTAGCGCTGGCTGGCGGCCCGGCCCTCGTCGGTCACCGTCCGGATGAGGGCGGCCGGCAGAGAGTCCGGCCCGGCGGCCGCCGAGGTACCCAGCCAGCTGCCGTCGTAGTGCACCGCGGCCTCGGCGTTGGAGGGGGTCTGCAGGGAGGCGATCAGCCGGGTCAGGTCCGGGCGGGGGGCCCGCAGCAGGGTGGCCACCAGCTCGGCGTTGGCCTCGGTCTGGTGCACCGCCGAGCTCTGGCGCTGGTCCACCAGGTAGGTGCGGGCCCAGAAGTAGGTGAACACCGACAGCGTGGCCGGGATCACCAGCCCGGCCAGGGCGAAGGCTGCGGTGAGGCGGGTGCGCAGCCGCCGCCGTCGTCGGGTGGCCACCGTGGGTTCTAGGGGACGACCTTGTAGCCGAGACCCCGGACGGTCACCACGTGACGGGGGCTCGACGGGTCGTCCTCCAGCTTGGTCCGGAGCCGGTGGACGTGGGTGTCGACCAGCTTGCCGTCACCGACGTGGGGGTAGCCCCACACGTTCTCCAGCAGGATCTCCCGGGTGAAGACCCGGTTCGGGTGGGCGGCCAGCTCGCACAGCAGGCGGAACTCCGTCTTGGTCAGGGCCACTTCCCGCCCGGCCTTGCGGACCATCCCCTCCTCGGGGATGACCTCCAGCTCCCCGAGGGTTATGACCTGCGACCCGTCCAGGCCGGCGGCGCTGGCCCGGCGCAGCAGGGCCCGCACCCGGGCGGTCAGCTCCTGGGCGTGGAACGGCTTGGTGACGTAGTCGTCGGCCCCGGCCTCGAGGCCGGCCACCACGTCGGTGGTGTCGGTCTTGGCCGACAGCACCACTATCGGCACCCCGCTCGAGCGTCGCAGGGCCCGGCAGCACTCGAACCCGTCCAGCCCCGGCAGCATCAGGTCCACGATCACGCACGCCGGGGAGCGCTGGCCGAACACGACCAGCCCGGTCTCGGCCGAGTCGGCCTCGTCGACCTCGTACCCCTCGTCCTCGAGGACCAGGCGGGTGGTCTCCCGGATGCGGTCGTCGTCCTCGATGAGGAGTATCCGCTGCGCCACCGATCCATGCTGGCACACCGGCTGCTCGGCCCCCGGTGCAGGCCCCGGCCCGGGGGGCCAGGCCAGCGTCGTGTAGGCGGCGGGGTCGGACAGGCTGGTCACCGCCCCCGGTATAGGCGGCCCCGGCCGCGGCCGGATGACCGCCGGGTGACGAAACGGTCGCGAACGGGCCGGCAGTAGCGTGGGGCGACGTGGCGTACCCGTGGGAAAAAGAATGGGCCGGTCGCCTCGACCGCCTCACCCTCCACTCGGCCGTGCTGGCCGGCAACCCGCTGGGCGATCCCGCCGAGCGCCCTCTTTGGGTGTACGTCCCGCCCGGCTACGACGAGCACCCCGACCGGCGCTACCCGTCGGTGTACGTCATCCAGGGCTACGGCGGGTTCGTCTCGTCCTGGGACAACCGCCAGGCCTACCGCCTCCCGTACCCCGAGGCCGCCGACGAGCTGTTCGCGTCCGGGCAGGTGCCGGGCTGCATCGTGGTCTACGTCGACGCCTGGACCGCCTACGGCGGGTCGCAGTTCGTGGACTCGCCCGGCACCGGCCGCTACCACAGCTACCTCTGCGACGAGGTGGTCCCCTTCGTCGACGACCGCTACCGGACCCTCGACGCGGCCGCCCACCGGGGGATCCAGGGCAAGTCCAGCGGCGGCTTCGGGGCCATGATCACCCCGATGCTGCGGCCCGACCTGTTCGGGGGCCTGGCCACCCACGCCGGCGACGCCCTCTACGAGCTGCTCTACCTGCCGGAGTTCGCCAAGGCGGTGCGGGCCCTGCGCCGCTACGACCGGTCGATGGAGCGGTGGTGGGCCGACTTCAAGGGCCGGGTGGCCTTCACCGACCCCGACGACATGACCCTGCTCATGGTCCTCGGCGTGGCGGCGTGCTTCTCGGCCGCCGACGACGGCACCCCGATCCTGCCCTTCGACCCGGTCAACGGCCGGCTACGCGAGGACGTGTGGCAGCGGTGGCTGGAGTGGGACCCGGTCCGCATGGTGCCCCACCACGCCGAGGCCCTCCGGGGCCTGCGGGCCGTCTGGATCGACGGCGGCCGCAGCGACCAGTGGTACCTCGACATCGGCGCCGAGGCGTTCCGCGACGCCCTGGCCGAGGTAGGGGTGACCGACGTGCACTTCGAGCTGTTCGACGGCACCCACAGCCAGATCGACTGGCGCTACCCGATGGCGCTGGCCTACCTGGCTAGTCGGCTTCAGTGACGGTGACCGACTCGATGGTCACCAGCTCGCTGGGCTTGCCGGAGCGGCTGCCGAGGGCGTCGATGGTCGACACCACATCGAGGCCGGCCACCACCTTGCCGAACAGCGAGTACTGCGGCGGCAGGCGCATCCCGTCGGGGCCGCTGATGACGAAGAACTGCGAGCCGTTGGTGTTGGGCCCGGCGTTGGCCATGGCCAGCGAGCCCAGCTCGTAGCGGCCGGGGGCCGGCAGCTCGTCCTCGAAGCGGTAGCCGGGGCCGCCGGTCCCGGTGCCGGTGGGGTCGCCGCCCTGCAGCACGAACCCGGGGATCACCCGGTGGAACACGATGCCCTCGTAGTAGTGGTAGCGGGCCAGGAACACGAAGTTGTTGACCGTCTTGGGGGCCCCGGCGGCGTCGAGGGCGATGCGCATGGTGCCTTTCGAGGTGACCATCTCGGCGCTGTAGCGCTTCTCCGGGTCGATGCACATCGGCGGGGGGCCGTCGAAGCGCTGCTGCTTGGGGCTCGAACCGTCGGGGTTGGGGCAGGGGGAGGGCACGTTGACTCCG
>JAKAXN010000539.1 GCA_021816565.1 Actinomycetes bacterium | reverse complement strand
GAGCGCAACACCGAAGCCCAGCGCACCGCGTTCACCGTCACCGTGGACTACCGGACCGGCACGTCCACCGGTATCTCCGCCCAGGACCGCTCCATCACCGCCCGGGCCCTGGTCGACCCCGGGACCCACCCGGAGGACCTGGCCCGGCCCGGCCACCTGCACGTGCTGCGGGCCCGGGAGGGTGGGGTCCTCAAGCGGGCCGGCCACACCGAAGCGGCCGTGGACCTGGCCCGCATGGCCGGCCTGGCCCCGGCCGGCGTGCTGTGCGAGGTGGTCACCGAGGACGGGATGGGCATGGCCCGTCGCGACGACCTGGAGGCGTTCGCCGAGCGCCACGGCCTGCTCCTGATCACCATCGCCGACCTGATCCGCTACCGCCGGCGCAACGAGCGCCTGGTGCGCCGCACCGCCGACGCCCGGCTCCCAACCGAGTTCGGGGAGTTCCGCTGCGTCGCCTATGAGAGCGTGATCGACCACGAGACCAGCCTGGCGTTCGTGATGGGCGAGCCGGCCGGCGAGCCGAACGTCTTGGTGCGGGTGCACAGCGAGTGCCTCACCGGCGACGTGTTCGGGTCCCGGCGCTGCGACTGCGGGGAGCAGCTGCACTCGGCGCTGCGCACCATCGCCGCCGAGGGCCTGGGCGTGGTCGTGTACCTGCGCGGCCACGAAGGGCGGGGCATCGGCATCGCCCACAAGCTGAGGGCCTACGAGCTGCAGGACGGCGGTCTCGACACCGTCGATGCCAACGTGGAGCTGGGCCTGCCGGTGGACAGCCGCGAGTACGGTATCGGGGCCCAGATCCTGGTGGACCTGGGCATCACGACCATGAGGCTGATGACCAACAACCCGGCCAAGCGCGGGGGCCTGGAGGGATACGGATTGCAGATCGTCGACCGGGTACCGCTGCACACCGAGCCCAACGAGGAGAACATCCGTTACCTGCGCACCAAGCGGGACCGGCTGGGCCATCTGCTCGACGAGGGGAGCGGGCTGTGACCGTCTACGAGGGCTCGCTCAGCGGAGCCGGGCTGAGGGTGGCCATCGTCGCCGCCCGCTTCAACGACACCATCGTCAACCGCCTGGTGGAGGGGGCCAACGACGGGCTGCGCCGCCACGGTGTCGACCCCGGCTCCATCGACCTGGTCTGGACCCCGGGGGCGTTCGAGTTGCCGGTCGTGGCCGCCCGCCTGGCCGCCGGCGGCGGCTACGACGCGGTAATCACCCTGGGCGCGGTGATCCGCGGGGCGACCGGGCACTACGACTTCGTGGCCGGCCAGTGCGCCGCCGGCGTGGCCCGGGTCTCGCTCGACACCGGGGTGCCGGTGGTGTTCGGCGTGCTCACCACCGACACCATCGAGCAGGCGGTGGAGCGCTCCGGGACCAAGGCCGGCAACAAGGGCTTCGAGTCGGCGATGACCGCCATCGAGATGGCCAACCTGCTGGCCGGACTGCCGAAGCCCGAGTAGCCGTGCTCCGCCTGGTCCTACCGAAAGGATCGCTCGAGCGCGCCACGCTGGAGCTGTTCGAGGCCGCCGACCTGGCGGTCATCCGCAGCTCCGACGTGGACTACCGGGCCAGCATCGACGACCCCCGGGTGTCGGAGGTCCGGATCCTGCGCCCTCAGGAGATCCCCCAGTACGTGAGCGAGGGTCTGTTCGACCTGGGCATCACCGGCCGGGACTGGATAGAGGAGACCGCCAGCCAGGTCCAGTCGCTCGGCGAGCTCCGCTACTCCAAGGCCACCACCCGGCCCATCCGCCTGGTCCTGGCCGTGGCCGCGGACTCGCCGGTGCAGACCGTGGAGGACCTGCCGCCCGGCACCCGGGTGTCCACCGAGTACCCGGCGCTCACCCGCCGCTATCTCGACGCTCACGGCATCCGGGCCGAGGTGCGCCTGTCGTACGGGGCGACGGAAGCCAAGATCCCCGAGGTGGCCGACGCGGTGGTGGAGATCACCGAGACCGGCCGGGCCCTGCGGGCGGCCGGGCTGCGCATCATCGCCACCATCCTCGAGTCCTACACCGAGCTGGTGGCCAACCCGGCGTCGTACGCCGACGACGCCAAGCGCCACGCCATGGAGCAGATCCAGACCCTGCTGACCGGGACGCTCATCGCCCGCCAGCGGGTGCTGGTGAAGCTCAACGTGGCCGAGGCCGCCCTGGACTCGGTGATCGAGCTGCTGCCGGCCATGAAGTCCCCGACGGTGTCCAAGCTGTTCGGGGAGGACGGCTTCGCCGTCGAGGCGGTGGTCCCGAAGCACACCATCAACACCCTCATCCCGGCCCTCAAGGACCACGGGGCGACCGACATCATCGAGCTGCCCATCGCCAAGATCGTCCCGTGAGCGGGCCGGGACCGGGGGGCCCGCCGGCCGGCGGCGGTTCGGGCGCCGCGACGGGCCGGGTGGTGGAGTTCGACGAGGCCGTGGGCCTCGGGACGGTGGAGGCGGCCGACGGCCGGCGCTACGCCTTCCACTGCACCCAGATCGCCGGGGGGTCCCGCCGCATCGACGTGGGGACGGCCGTGGCGTTCCACGTCCGCCCGGCCCGGCTGGGCACCTGGGAAGCGGCCGGGGTCACCCCCGAAGCGGGGTCGTAGCGCCGGGGCCGGTGCGGCGCCAACCCGAGGACGCGTCCGGCGGCAATTGCCGGTAGCCTCGACCGGTGGCAGAAGGCAGGCTCAGCGGGCCCATCCCGGCCGGGCATGATCCCGACGAGTACGACCGCCGCCGCCGGCGGATCCTGTGGTCCCTCCCGACCGGGCTGTACGTCCTCGGCAGCCGGGCGGCCGGCCGGCGCAACCTGATGACCCTCAACTGGGCCACGCAGGTAGCCACCGAGCCCAAGCTGGTGGGGGTGAGCGTGGAGAAGGCGGCGGTCACCCACACGCTGGTGGCCGGGGGACGGGCGTTCACCCTCAACGTGCTGGACCGCAGCGACCGGGCCGTGGTCCGCAAGTTCGTCAAGCCGCTGGAGGACGGGGGCGACCCGGCCGAGCTCGCCGGTTTCGCCGTGCACGAGGAGGTGACCGGCGCTCCCGTGCTGGACCTGGCCGCGGCCTGGCTGGACTGCCGGGTGAGCCAGGAGGTGGACTGCGGCAGCCACACCCTGTTCGTGGGGGAGATAGTGGGCTGCGGGGGCGCCGATACCGACGAGGTTCTCCGGATGGAGGACACCAGGATGAACTACGGCGGGTGAAAACCTTTAGGCTCGGGATGGGAAGGAGGACCGAATCAGCCTGATCTCCGGCCAAGCCGCGTTCGAGGATCT
>JAKAXN010000538.1 GCA_021816565.1 Actinomycetes bacterium | reverse complement strand
ACGCCTGGCGGTGGCGGATGACCGCCCTGTACTCGGTGCTGATGGTGATGGTCGGGGCCCTGGCCGTCATCGACATCGTCCACGCCGTCTCCTGACCCCGACGCCCACCGGGGGTCACGCGGCGGCTGGGGCCAGCCGGGCCAGCACCACCTCCAGGACCACCAGTAGCACCGCCAGGACCGTGACCGACGGGCCCAGGGTGCCCACCCCGCCGGTGCCGATGAACAACCCGACCAGCGCGGAGATGGCCGCCCCGCCGGCCGCCGCCGCGCCCACCTGCCAGGCGATGACGTCGGAGGCCCGCCGCTCCCCCAGCCGGTGGGGGGTCAGGGCGATGAGGGCGGGGAACACCCCGGCCAGCGCCGCGCCCATGAGCACGAAGGCGGCCACGGTCACCGCGGTGGCCGGATCCCACCAGATCAGGCCGGCGGCCACCACCGACAGGCCGCAACCCCAGCGCACCACCCCGGTGTGGCTCGGCGGCCGGCGCATCAGGGCCAGGACGAAGCGGGCCGCGGTGAGGGCGGCCCAGTACCCGAAGGTGGCCAGACCGGCCGCCGTCTGGGACAGGCCCAGCTGCCCCCGGGCGAAGGTGGTCTCCCACTGCCCGGCGCTGACCTCCAGCCCGGTGTAGACGAAGAACACCGCGATTCCCGCCACGATCGGCATCAGGTAGCGCGGTCCGGGGTCAGGGTCGGCATCGGATTCGGGGTCCGGGTCGGCGTCGGCGTCGGCCGGGCGGGGGGCGGCGGGGCGGGCCACCACCCCCCGGCGGTGGAGGAGCCACAGCCCGCCCAGGACCACGTCGACGGCCACCAGCACCACGTAGGCGGGCCGCCACGACCCCACCAGCAGGGCCAGGATGACCACCAGCGGCCCGATGGCGGTGCCCACCCCGTAGGCGCCGTGGAGCAGGTTGAGCAGCCGGCGCCGCCCGGACAGGCCCACCGCGGTGTTGAGCCCCCCGTCCATCAGCCCGGCCCCCACCCCGAACAGCAGCGCCACCGCCAGCACCACCGCGAACACCGGGGCGGCGGCGAAGCCCGCCGCGGCCAGGGCGGCCGACGCCAGGCCGGCGGCCAGCAGGACCGACACCCCCAGCCGGCGGATCAGGTACCCGACGAACAGCGTGACCAGCACCGACCCGGCGGTGGACACCAGCAGGATCAGCCCCATGGCCCCCACCGGAGCCCCGAAGCTGTGGCGCAGCGACGGCCAGGCGGTGCCCAGCATCCCGTCGGGCAGGCCCAGGGCCACGAACGTGGCCAGGCTCATCACGTCCAGCCACCGACGTCCCGCCCGATTCACCGGTCCAGTGTGGCCCAGCCGCCCGGGCGGGCCGGGACTAGGACAGGCCCTCCCCGTCGAAGGCGAACATGCGGCGGGCCTCTATCCGGGCGTAGACCACCCCCGAGTCGAGGAACGCCTCCCACCCGGGCCCGTAGCGGGGGGTGTAGATGTCGAGCAGGGCCCGGCGCAGCCCGGCGTGCTCCTCCCTCCCCGGGTCGACGGGCACCGCCTCCCCGTGCACCGTCACCGCCAGTTCCTCCCCCGGCAGGTGGGTGGCGCTCACTGCGGGCCGGCGGCGGATGTGGCGGAAGCGCACCGACTCCGGCGAGGATCCGAAGTGGAACGCCCCCCGGTAGAACAAGCCGTCCACCGCTCCGGTCAGGGGCCGGCCGTCGGCGGTGGCCGTGGCCAGCACCAGCAGGCGCATCCCGGTCAGCCGCTCCGCCACCGCGGCGGCGGTCATCCGCCGCTCCGGGGTGTGGATACCGGACAGATGCGAACCGGCGCCGTCCATGCTGCGGTCCAGGAGTTGCTGCAGGGCGGACAGATCCTCGGTGGTTTCGTGCACGCTCCACTCTGACGGGTAGGCACAGGAGCATGCTGGTGTCACGCACCTTCGACAACCGCCGCTGCTTCTTGGGGGAATCGCCGCGCTGGGATCCCGGAGCGGGCCGGCTGGTGTGGATCGACATCCTGGCCGGGCGCATCCTGACCCGTTCCCTGCAGGGCGGCAGCCGGACCAGCGTCACCGCCGGCGGGCGCGTCGGCGGGGTGGTGCTGCGGGCCGACGGGCTCGGCTACGTCATCGGCCAGGAACGGGCCATCCGGGTGGTCGACCCGGGCTGCATCGTGGAGAAGACCCTGGTGGAGCGCATACCCGGGGAGGGGACCAGGCTGCGGACCAACGAGATGGCCGTCGACCCGGCCGGCCGCCTGGTGTTCGGCACCATGGCCGGCGACAAGGAGCCGGGGGCCAGCGCCCTGTGGCGCCTGCACCCCCACGGGGAGGTCGAGCTCCTGCGCGACGGGCTCACCATCTCCAACGGGATGGGCTGGACCGCCGGGGGCACCGCCCTCTACCACGTGGACTCCCCCACCCGGCAGGTGGTCCGCCTTCCCTACGGCGCCGACGGCTGCGGGGCCCCCGAGGTGGTCGCCACCATCGAGGAGGGGGCCGGGGTGCCCGACGGGCTGTGCGTGGATTCCTCCGGCGGGTTCTGGGTGGCCATCAACGGCGGGGGCCACTGCCGCCACTACGACGCCGACGGGATCGAGGATCACCGGGTGGAGCTGCCGGTGTCGGCGGTGTCGAGCTGCGTGCTGGTTGCCGGCGACGGCACCAACCAGCTGTTCATGACCACCGGCGCCGCCGGCCTGGAGGAGACGGACCTGCTGGAGCAGCCGGCCGCCGGCTTCGTGTTCGTGGCCGACGTGCCCCACGCCCCGGACCGGCCGACGTTCTATCCGGGGTGACCCCACGCCGGGATCGGGTACCTGACTCACATGCCCGATGTCTGCGATCTCATCCTCGACGACCACGAGACCCTCCGCCGGCGCTTCGCCGAGCTCGACGAGCAGCGGCGGGCCGGCCCCGAGAGGCTGGCCGCGCTGTGGGCCCCGCTGGCCGACCTGCTGGAACTGCACGCGGCCACCGAGGAGAAGCTCTTCTACCCCCGACTGCTGCAGACCGGGACCAGAGCGAAGGACGAGACCGACGACGCCATCAATGACCACAACGAGATCCGCGACGCCGTCCGCCGGGCCGGCGCCGAGGAGGCCGGAACCGACCGGTGGTGGGAGGCGGTGAAGTCCGCCCGGGAAGCCAACAGCGACCACATGGCGGAGGAGGAGCGGGAGGCCCTGGCCGACCTGCGCTCCCACGACGCCGGAGAGGACCGGCTGCGGCTCGGTGACGAGTGGGTCGCCTTCGTCACCGAGCACGCCGGCATGAGGGGACTGCGGGCCGAGGACCGCGACCCCGACAGGTACATCGAAT
>JAKAXN010000537.1 GCA_021816565.1 Actinomycetes bacterium | reverse complement strand
CGTGGAGTTGGCGGACAGATAGCGGAGGTGCTCGCTCATCTCCGCCGGCCCGGTGGCGCAGTTGAGCCCCACCACGTCGGGCTTCATGGCCAGCAGGGTGGTCAGCGCGGCCCCGATCTCGGTGCCCATCAGCATCCGCCCGGTGGTCTCGATGGTCACCTGCACCTGGATCGGCACCGACCGGCCGGCCGCGGCCATGGCCCGCCGGCAGCCGATCATGGCCGCCTTGGCCTGCAGCAGGTCCTGCACCGTCTCTATGACGAACAGGTCGACCCCGCCCTCCAGCAGGCCCTCGGCGGCCAACTGGTAGCCGTCACGCTGCTCGGCGAAAGTGATCTGGCCCAACGACGCGATCTTGGTCCCGGGCCCGAGCGAGCCGGCGACCCACCGGGGGCGGCCCGGCGTGTCCCCGGCCGCCCGGTCGGCTTCCACCCGGGCGATCTGCGCCGCCTTCACCGCCAGCTCCCGGGCCCGGTCCTGCAGGCCGTACTCCGCCAGCACCCACGGCAGCGACCCGAAGCTGTCGGTCTCCACCACGTCACAGCCCACATCCAAGAAGCTGCGATGGAGGTCGGCCACCACATCGGGGCGGGTGTCGACCAGGACCTCGTTGCAGCCTTCCAGCGCGGCGCCTCCGAAGTCGTCCGGTCCGAGGTGGCGCAGCTGCAGGTTGGTGCCGGTGGCGCCGTCGAACACGACGACCCCGTTGCGCACCGCTTCGAGGTAGGAACTCACCGTTCCAAGGGTACAGGGCGGTCGCCGGACCGGCAGTTGGGCGACAGCCGTCCCGTCCAGGCTGTCGGCGGGGCCGGCGGGGCCGGCGGGGCCGGCGGGAACTGTTCATCGAAAGCGAGCGACGCCGATCCGTGAACAGTTGACCCCCCGTTTCCGGGGGTGAACTGTTCACTGGAATCGAACGGGGCGGACTCCGTGAACAGTTGACCCCCCAATTCCGGGGGTGAACTGTTCACTGAAGCTCCGGGAGGCGATCGGTTGAACCCAGTCGAACACAACGGTCCCCGCTCGGCGCCCCCACTCCGGGCCTGCTGCGCCGGTCGACCCGCCGAGCCGGTCCGGCGTGGCGTGGCGTGGCGTGGGACTGCACCCGGGCGGCCGGTAGGCTCCCCCTCCGCATGAAGATCTACACCCGAACCGGCGATGACGGCACGACCGGGCTCCTGTTCGGCGGGCGGGTCCCGAAGGACTCGGCGGTGATCGCCGCCAACGGCGCCGTCGACGAGGCCCAGGCCGCGCTCGGGATGGTGAGAGCCGAGGTCGAACGCGGCTCGGAGCTCGACGGCCTGCTGGTCGGCCTCGAACGGGACCTGTACGTGCTCATGGCCGAGGTGGCCACCGCGGCTGAGAACCGGCGGAAATTGAAGCCAGGGGTCAGCTTGGTCACCGCAGAGATGGTCGGGGCGCTCGAGGGTCGCATCGATGAGCTGAGCGGCCGGTTCCCGCCCATCACGGACTTCGTCATCCCCGGTCACGACCGGGTTTCGGCCTCCCTCGACCTGGCCCGTACCGCCACCCGCCGGGCCGAGCGCGCCGCTCTCCAGGTGTTCCCGCCGCGGCCTGCGCCGGACGTGCCCGATGCTGCGGCCGCGGCCGAGCCGTCGCTGGTGGTCCAGTACCTCAACCGCCTGTCCGACCTTCTGTGGACCATGGCCAGATGGCAGGAGCACGGCGACTCGCTTCTATCCAGAAAGGCCCACTCCCAGTCATGACCGACACCCCCCGGACCGCCGGGTCCACCCCCTCCGCCGAGAGCGCCAAGGCCGCCAGGACCGCCAGAGCCGCCGGCACCGCGGCTGCGGCTGCGGCTGCGCCCCGCTCGACGGCCAGGGCCACCACGAAGGCTGCCGCCGAGCGCACCACCAGAGCCGGGCGCGCCACCAGAGCCGAGCGCGCCACCAGAGCCGAGCGCACCACCAGAGCCGAGCGCACCACCAGAAAGGCCGCCCCCACCGCGAGAAAGGCCACCGGCGCCACCAAGCGGCGCCCGGCGGGCGTCGGTGCCATCCCCGACGACCCGACCATGGCCACCTTCGCGGCGGCGGCGGCCGTCCCGGCCCGGGCCCGGGTGCTGGGGGTGCCGGTGTTCGCCGATCTGTCCAGCCCCGACGGAGCCTTCCCCGACGGCGCCTTCCCCGAGGGGGCGCTACGCGATGGTGGCGGCGACCGGACCGCCGCCTACCTGAAGCAGCGGCGGTTCGAGGGCCGCCCCGGCCAGGCCCTGGCCCTCCCCTCCGGGAACGGGACCACTCTGGTGGCCCTCGGTGTGGGGGAGCGGGGGGCGGTCACCCGCGACGACCTGCGCCGGGCCGCGGCCGCGCTGGCCCGCCAGGCCGGTGACGCCGACCACGTGGCCACGACCCTCCTGGCCGCGGTGGCCCCGCCGGTCCGGACCACCAGGGCGGCGCAGAAGGCAGCCGCCGGGACCGCCGCCGCCCCGCTGAACGCCGACCAGGCCGCCGCCGCCATCGTGGAGGGCTTCGCCCTGGGCGCCTACCGCTATGCCGGCTCGGCCCGCGGGGCGGCCGGCACCCGGGTGGACCGGGTCACCGTCGTGGGGGCGTCGCGCGACGCCGTGCGCCGGGGCCAGGTGGTGGCCGAGGCCGCCTGCCGGGCCCGGGACTGGGTCAACCGTCCCCCCCGCAACCTGACCCCCCGCGAGCTGGCCCGCCTGGCCGTGCGGGAGGCCGGCCGGGTCGGGCTCAAGGCCGAGATCTGGGACGAGAGGCGCATCGCCGCCGCCAACCTGGGAGGCCTGCTGGGGGTGGCCGCCGGGGCGGCCGAGCCCCCCCGGCTGATCCGCCTCGAGCACCGGGCCCGGCGGGCGGCCGCCACCGTCCACCTGGTGGGCAAGGGCATCACCTTCGACTCCGGGGGGCTGTCGCTCAAGCCTCCGGCGTCGATGATGACCATGAAAGACGACATGGGCGGGGCGGCCGCGGTCATCTGCGCCACCGTCGCCCTGGCCCAGCTCGACGTCCCGGTCAACGTGGTGTGCTGGGTGGCGGCCACGGAGAACATGCCGAGCGGCACCGCCATCCACCCCGGCGACGTCCTGACCGCCCGCAACGGCAAGACCATCGAGGTGCTCAACACCGACGCCGAGGGCCGGCTGGTCCTGGCCGACGCCCTGTCCCTGGCGGTCGAGGAGAAGCCCGACGCCATCATCGACGTGGCCACGCTGACCGGGGGTCAGCGGGTGGCCCTGGGTGACAAGGTCGCCGCTGTCATGGGCACCGACGCCGACCTGATCCGTCGGGTGATCGACGCCAGATCG
>JAKAXN010000536.1 GCA_021816565.1 Actinomycetes bacterium | reverse complement strand
GGCGGTCGGTGAAGGTGTTGGTGATTATGGACATGGCCACCGGGTTGAGCATCGAACCGCCCACCGCCTGCAGGGCCCGGAAGGTGACCAGCAGCCCGACCGACGGTGCCAGGCTGCACAGCAGGGACCCCAGGCTGAAGAGGGTGAGCCCGACCTGGAAGGTCCGGCGCCGGCCCAGGCGGTCGGCGGTGGAGCCCGACAGCATGAGCAGGCTGGCCAGGACCAGGGTGTAGGCGTCGACGGTCCACTGCAGCCCCGACACCTGGGTGTGCAGTTCCCGGCCGATCGACGGGAGGGCCACGTTGACGATGGTGTTGTCCAGGCCGACGATCAGCAGGCTCATGCAGCAGATGGCCAGGATCAGGTAGCGGCGCTGGCCTCGGTCGCTCGTCCTTTTTCCATCCGTTCTCACCATCGCCGACGGCAAGGGTACCGACGCCGGCTGCCCTCGGGGTGTGGCCGGCGTCACCCCCGGCCGACCGGTGGGCCCAAGTCCCCTGTTCGGCGCCCCGGTGGGGGGTGCTCAATGGGGGGGAATGAGCGAGATCACCGTCGAGCATCTGGTGAAGGACTTCGGCCGGATCCGGGCCGTCGACGACCTCAGCTTCGCCGTGGAGCCGGGTTCGGTCACCGGGTTCCTCGGCCCCAACGGGGCCGGCAAGACCACCACCTTGCGGTGCCTTCTGGGCCTGGTCACGCCCACCTCCGGCCGGGCCCGGATCGGAGGGTCCCTCTACCCGGACCTCGGGGACCCGATCCGCACCGTCGGGGCGGCCCTCGAGGCGGCCAGCTTCCATCCCGGTCGGACGGCCCGCAACCACCTCCTGGTCATGTCCGCGGCGGCCGGGCTTCCCGACCGGAGGGCCGACGAGGTCCTGGAGCTGACCGGGCTGACCGAATCGGCCGACCGGCGGGTGGGCGGGTTCTCCACCGGTATGCGCCAGAGGCTGTCCCTCGCCGCCGCCCTTCTCGGCGATCCGGCCTGCCTGGTGCTCGACGAACCGGCCACCGGCCTCGACCCGGCGGGCATCAACTGGATCCGACTGCTCCTGCGCCACCTGGCCCACAACCTGGGCAAGACGGTCCTGGTGTCGAGCCACCTGCTCTCCGAGATGGAGCACACCGCCGACCGGGTGGTGATCGTGTCACGCGGCCGGCTGGTCCGCGAGGGGCCCCTGGACGACATCGTCGGGCGCAGCGCCGGGGTGGTGCAGGTCCGCACCCCCGACCCGGGCCGCCTGCTCCGGGCCCTGACCGGGGCCGGCCTGCCCGTGGAGGCCCACGACGGGTTGCTCCTGGTGTCGGGAGCCAGCACCGATCAGGTCGGACACCTGGCCTTCGTGGACGGCGTCGAGCTGTCGGAACTGGCGGAGCGCCCGGCCGACCTGGAGGACGTGTTCCTGCAGCTGACCGGCGGGGCCGGATCCGACCAGCGGGTGGGGGAGCCCGAGGCGGTGGGGGGCCCGAGGTGAGGGCGCTCGTCCGCTCGGAGGTCCGAAAGGTGGCCACCACCCGGATGCTGCTCGGCCTGACCCTGGGCGGCATCGGCCTGGTGGTGTTCTACGTGGCGGTGATCGTCTTCACGGCCGGCAACAGCGACGCCGGGAACAACGCGTTGAAGAGCCTGGCCGACCCCGGGTCGGTGCGGGCCGTCTACGGCGTGCCGTTCGAGATCGGCTACCTCATGCCCCTGGTGATGGGCGTGGTCATGGTGGCCGGGGAGTTCCGTCACAAGACCATCACCCCGACGTTCCTCGTGGGCCCCCGCCGGTCCCGGGTCCTCACCGCCAAGGCCGTGGTGGCGGCCGGCGTCGGCCTGGCCATGGGCGTGATCTTCACCGCCGTGGCCGCCGGAGTCGGGGCCGTGCTCATTGCCGCCCGGGGCTACCCGGTGCGTATCGGCTCGGACGGGATCCCCCGGATGCTGATCCTCATGGCGGTGGGCCTGGCGGCCTGGGCGGTGTTCGGCCTCGGGTTCGGGGCGCTGCTGCGCAACCAGGTGGCGGCCATCATGGTGGCCCTGGCGCTGGTCACCATCGTGGAGGGGCTGCTCGGGCTGTTCCTGCGCTGGGCCCACCTCGGGTGGATAGCCAAGGCCCTGCCGGCCGCGGCGTCCACCGCCATCGTCCAGCCCTCCAACGTGAAGGGGGCCGACCTGCTGCCGTGGTGGGGAGGGGCGCTGGCCCTGCTGGCCTGGGGCCTGGCCACGGCGGCGCTGGGGGCGGTGTCCACCCTCCGCCGGGACGTCACCTGAGCCCCGGGCCCCGCGCCCGCTCCTGACCGCGTCCCGTTCCTGTTGTCCCGCCCCGACCGGGCGGGATCCGGCGCGCCCGCGCCCAGGACGGAAAAAGGGGACGCAGGGGGGCGCGTCGTTGACTTTGTGGGGCGCTGGACCATAGAGTGGGGCCAAGTGGCGCGAAGGGGAGGGGCCCTGAGCTCACAGAGGACGGAGTACGTGAAAAGTGGCGACGAGGTTCGTTGGGAGGTACGAGCACTCCCTGGACGGAAAGGGACGGGTGATTCTCCCGGCGCGCTTCCGTTCGAGCTTCGACACCCTGGCCCTCGTCTCCAAGTTCAACGAGCGGTGCCTGGCCATCTGGACCCCCGAGGCCTTCGATCGCAAGGCCGAGGAGATGGCCACCCTCATGGACGGCACTCCCGAGGAGAGGGCCCGGGCCCGGGCCTGGTCCATGGGGTCGGCCGAGGTGGACCTCGACCGGCAGGGCCGGGTGGCGCTCCCGCAGTACCTGCGGGACTTCGCCCAGATGGCGGAGGGCAGCACCGTGCTGGTGCACGGCGCCCTCACCCATATCGAATTGTGGAACCCGCAGGTGTGGGAGGTGCACGGCGCGGCCGGCGACGCCTCGCTCAGCGGCGGATTCGAGGCGGTGCCCCCGCAGCCGGGCCCCGCCACCGGGGGGGCGTGATCCCCGACGCCCCCGTTGTGCCGTACCCCGGCTGCTCCCAGACGTCCCGGCTCATGCGCAGCCCTTCGACCAGCAGGGTGGAAGTCCCCTTCTCCGCCCGCTTCCACTTCGCCGAATCGGGGAGACATCCCGACGGCATGCCGGTCGAGGGGCTGCGGATGGTCCGGCACGGGCTGCTGCCCTCCGGGCCGGGCTCGATGAGCGGTCCCCGCTTCGAGCACCGGCCGGTGATGCTCGACGAGGTGGTCGAGCTGCTGGCCGGGGTGCCCGCCGGTACCTATCTCGACGCCACCCTGGGCGGTGCCGGCCACGCCTGCGCCGTCCTCGATGCCGCGCCGCAGCTGTCCCTGGTCGGTCTGGACCAGGACCCGGAGGCCATC
>JAKAXN010000535.1 GCA_021816565.1 Actinomycetes bacterium | reverse complement strand
GGGCTGTCCATCGGCTACGCCCGTCGGCCCGGGGACGTGGAGCGGGCCGCCCGGCTGCGGCCGGTACGGCCCCGCCGCCCCGAGGACGCCGGCGACCCCGCCGACCTGGTGCCGGTCGGGGCCGACCGCCTGCGCCGGCTGGTGGGGGAGCTGGTGGAGGCCGGGTTGTCGAAGTTCGTGGTACGGCCGGTCGCCCCGGTGGAGGACTGGGAGGGCGAGCTGGCCTGGCTGGCCGAAACCGTGTTGGACCTGCAGACCTGAATCGGGTCCGGCCGGTCCGGGCGCGACGGCTACCTGGACCGGGCGATGCCGGCGGCGTCGGCGATGCGGTCGGCCTCCTCGCGGGCGTCCCGGCCGGCGCCGACCCCGACGATGAACCGCTCGAAGCGTCCGGCGTTGAGCTCCACCTCAACCGCGCTGGTCTCCCGGCGCAAGACGTTGAAGTCGAACTTCTTGTCCCCGTGGATCCACGTGCCTACGGCCGCCACCCCCCGCATGGCCGTGCCGGCCATCCGCCGGCCCCGCAGGGCCATCCAGGGGCTGTCGAGGGGCCGGACCGCCCGCACCGCGGTCAGCGGCACCCGGATGTCGTTGTGGAAGCCCAGGACCTTCTGCCTCACCGGCAGGTGCAGCACCAGATCCGATCCATCCACCACCAGTTCGGCCACGCCCGCAGCTTAGAGAGCCGGGGAGCGGCCCGGGCCCCGCTACGCCCGGAGCCGGGTCCGCCTGCCGCCGGGACGGTCAGTGGGGGGCGCGCTCGAAGACGGCCAGCGCCGGTTTGGGCGTCCCGTCGGCCCGCAGCAGGCCGTAGCTCTGCCACTGGTCGTCGCGCCAGCTGAAGACGAAGAACGGTCCGGCCCACGGCTCGGCCCGGACCCGCTCGATGGCGGCACCCAGATAGGTCGCCTGGTCGGCGGGGCTGGTCGGCGGTGCGGTCCCGTTGACCACCTGCAGGCCGGTCGGGTAGCCGTACTCGGTCACCCAGATGCGCTTGGCCCCGTCACCGTGGGCGGCCATCAGGGAGTGGATGGCGGCCAGGGAGTTGAGGGCGTTGCCGGCGGCGGGCGAGGTCGGGCTGTCGGGATAGCTGTAGGGGTGCACCGCAGCGGCGTCGAAGTACCGGCCGAACCCGGCCCGGTAGAGGGCGCCCAGGAAGGCGACCGGGTCCACGGCCACCCCCGGAAGCGTGCCAGAGGTGCGGCCCAGGCCTCCGAGGACCACGAAGCCGTGGCGGTCGGAGCGGTGGACGGCCCGGTAGCCGGCCCGCAGCAGCCGCCCGTAGGTGGCCGGGTCGACCGGGGCGTCCCAGTAGGAGATCAGGTTCTCCTCGTTCCACATCTCGTAGGTGTTCACGCCGCGCCCGGCGTAGCGCCTGACGACGGTGGAGACGAAGGCGGCGAACTTGGCCGGGTCGGGCTGCCCGGCGGTCATGGCCCACATCGGGGCGCTGCCGAACAGGGCGTCGACGGTGAGGCCCTGTGCCAGGGCGTCGCCGACGGCCCGGTCCTCGGCCGGCCACGCGAAAACCCCGGGACGGGGCTCGATCACCGCCCAGGGGACGTCGAGGCGGACCCAGCGGTCACCGGCGCCGGCCATGCCCGACATCATCTGCGCCACCGCCGCCGGCGGGTCGCTCAGCGGTGCCGCCCCCGGCGAGATCCCGACCGCGAAGCCGGGACCCGGGCGGGCCGCCGGTGCCGGGCGGGCGGCCAGCGCCGGGCGGGCGGCCAGCAGCGCCAGCAGGACCAGCAGGGCCGCCCCCGCGGCCAGCCGACGCCGGTTGGCGGGCGAGCTCAGAAGCGGTCGGGGGTCGCCGGCGGAAGGGGCGGTCACGCCGGCTTCAGGACGGCGCCGAACACTCCCGGCCGGTTGCCCTGCACACCTGCGCCGTGGGGGGCGTCGATCCCGGATGTGAACTCGGCGAACGCCGAGTTGTGGTCGACGTCGTCGACCAGCAGCAGTCCGCCCGGTCGCAGCGCCGACCAGGCCAGGCGCATCTCGAACAGCATGTTGGACCGGGTGTGGAGGCTGTCGTGGACGAACAGGTCCAGGGGGGGGTTGGCCTCGATGATCTTCGGCAGCAGGCGTCGGCTGCCCCCTCTCAGCCACGTCCACCGTCCACCGAGGGCCGGGTCGACGGCGGCCCCCGCCCCGCCGCTCTTGACCAGGTTGACCTCCGGCAGGTCGATGCTCCACAGGTGGCCGCACCCGTTGGCCTCCAGGGCCGACAGGATCACCGCGCTGGTGAAGCCGCGGGCCACCCCCGTCTCCACCGCCCGCTCCGGGCGCAGATGCCGGGTGGCCGCCCACACCGCGGTCATGGTCCCCAGGCCCGAGTCGTGGTAGTGCCGCTCGGGGAACCGGTCGGTGATGGCCTTCCACACCGCGTCGAACGGGGCGCACACCTCGCAGGGACCGGTCACGCCGAGGAGGCGGTGCACCACCTCGGTGGCCGTCCCCTCCGACCCCAGCCCGGCCGGGGCGTCGGTCTGCTTCTCCCGGCGCCGCTCCCACTCGCTGGCCAGCCGGTCAGCCAGCTCCTGGGGCCGGTTCCAGTAGTAGAGGGCGCTGTCGAGGAGCGGTCTGGGCGCGGGGGCGGTAGGGGTCTGGGTCACCGGTATTCCCCGTTCGCTGTCCGCCGGTCGGACTCCTCCAGCCCGACGCCACTTCGATGAGAATTTTTTCAAAACGATGACGCGGACAGGAGGATCCCCACCCGGCCCGGCGAACCCTGGTAAGGGCAAAGAGCGCAAGAAGGGCATCCAGGCATGATCGGCTCCACGGGCTTGAGCGAACTCCAGATAGCGGCGACGGACCGCGCCGCCGTGGACCGCTTCCAGGAGGGCGAGTGGGCGGCGTTCGACGAGCTCTACGAGCGCCACTGGGACCGGCTCTACCGTTACTGCCAGTACCGCCTGCGGGACCGCCACGAGGCCGAGGACGTGGCCCAGGAGGCCTTCGTGCGGGCCTGGCGCTCGATGCCCGCTTTCGGTGGTGACCGTAACTTCTATCCGTGGCTGCGGGTGGTGGCTGCCAACCTGTGCACCGACGCCCTGCGCCGACGGTCCCGGTCCGAGCCGGCCGCCGACCTCGACCTGGACTCGCTCCAGGGCGTCGAGCACCCGGAGACGACCCGCCTGGAGCGCGAGGACGACCGCCAGATGGTCCGTCAGGCCCTGGCCCGGTTGAACGCCCGGCACCAGACCGCCCTGATGATGCGCGAGGAAGAGGGGCTGGCCTACGAGGAGATAGCCGCCCGGACCGGCGTGAGCACCGCCACCGTGGAGTCCCTGCTGTGGCGGGCAGATCGG
>JAKAXN010000534.1 GCA_021816565.1 Actinomycetes bacterium | reverse complement strand
CGGGGCGGGTCTGGCTCATGGAGGCCTCCTTGGTGGTGACTGGGTCGTTCATGACAGGGGCACGTCCTGGCCGGCCCGGACGAACACCGACTCGTAGGCCAGCAGCGACACCTGCCCGAGCAGCCCACCCAGGGCGGCCCGGCGCAGCTTGCGTCCCTTGATACCCGGCACGGCCAGGCTGGCGGCCAGGCCGCCGGCGCCTACGGCACCGGCCCAGAACAGCTTGCGGTAGCGACCCCGGGTGACCATGTGGGCGGCGGTGGCCGCCTGCTTGGTCTCGTGGCCCCCCCCGTACTCGAGGGCCAGGCTGGCGGCGTTGGCCGCCGAGGCGGCCACGAACGTGCCGGCCAGGGCCCGGGTCAGCTTCCGGTCGCCGCCGGTCAGCGCCGAGATGGCCAGCAGGGCGCCCGAGCCGGCCTGCAGGGCCTGGATCACCAGGTGGGGCAGCAGCATCTTGGACTGCCACAGGTCCCGGCCCTCGGCCTGGGCGAACAGCGGGGCGGTGTAGCCGGCGGCGGCCACCCCGGCCGGCAGGGCGGCCACCCGCAGGACCTTGAGGATGGAGTTGAGGGCGGCCGGGCTCAGGATCCCGAGCGACCCGCCCACGCCGGCGGCCAGCCAGCCCCCGGCCACGGCGGAGGCCCCGGCCAGGCACACCGACCCCCAGAACAGCCAGGACGTCCGGTTGGCCTTGGTGAAGATGTAGAAGAACCGGTCCGGCCTCTTCAGGTCCCAGACCAGCAGGCCGCCGGTGGTGGCCATGCCGGCCACCCCGAGGGCGGGGGCGGCCAGGCCCAGCACCCCGTCGGCCGGGGCCCCGGCCAGCAGGGCGCCGGAGGCCACCATCATGGCGCCGGCGCCCAGGCCCTTGGTCCACAGGTAGGTGGTGACCCGCCACCCCCACGGCCGGGGATGGGCGGTGTTGAGGGTGGTGCGGGCCCCCGTCACCGGGTCGGCCTCCAGGTCGGCGGCCACCTCCAGGCGGTGAGGATCGGGATCGGCCCAGATGTAGGAGCCGTCCACCGGGGCGATGGTCGGGTCGAGCACCGCCCGGTCGGCGCCTATGTAGAACACGTTGGGCCCGGTGTTCTGCTCCGGGGCGCGCACCGCGGTGGGGTGGGTGGCCACCATCTGGGCGATGCCACTGGTCGGGTCGTCCAGGTCGCCGGCCCAGATGGAGTGGGTCGGGCAGACCACCACGCACGCCGGCTCGAGGCCGTCGTCGACGCGGTGGGCGCAGTAGTTGCACTTGGCCGCGGTGTGGGTGTCCTCGTCGATGTAGATGGCGTCGTAGGGGCAGGCCTGCATGCAGCTCTTGCAGCCGATGCAGCGGTCCCGGTCGAAATCGACGATGCCGTCGTCACGCTTGTACAGGGCCTTGGTGGGGCAGATCTTCACGCACGGGGCGTCGGTGCAGTGGTTGCAGCGCATCACCCCGAAGTTGCGCGACGACGAGGGCCACTCCCCCTTGTCGATGTACTTGACCCAGGTGCGGAACTGGCCCACCGGGATCTGGTGCTCGGTCTTGCAGGCCACGGTGCACGCGTGGCAGCCGATGCAGGTCCGCTGGTCGATTACAAACCCGTAGCGCAAGGAGCTTCTCCCTAGTCGATGCGAGCCCCGGTGGCTCAGATGTTCGGCCCAGCCGCTTCGATCGGCAGGCCGACCTCGCCGGCCCGCCCCCAGTCGTCGTCGATCAGCACCACGTCCCGGCCGGCCCGCTTGGCGATCGACGCCCCGACGGAGGCCCGGAACCCGCCCTGGCAGTGGACCCACACCTCGCCGTCGGGTACCTCGCCGACCCGGTCGGCCAGCTCCCAGAACGGGATGTGCACCGCCCCGGCCACGTGCCCGGCGGCGAACTCGTCGTGGCGGCGCACGTCGAGCACCACCAGCCCGTCGCGGCCCAGCGCCTGGGCCAGGTCCCCGAAGTCGGCCACCCGGTAGCCGGCGGTCCGGCCCTCGGCCAGGTCCCCGACGTCGCCCACGGCGGCGCCGGCCAGCGAGTCGATGCCGATGCGGGCCAGCTGCCGGCGGGCCTCGGCCACCTGATCGGCGCTGTCGCCGATCAGGGTGACGGGGGCCTCCCACGGCAGGGTCCAGCCGAAGTAGGTGGCGAAGGGGTCGCCCATCTCGATCGACACCGTCCCGGCCACGTGCAGCCGGGCGAAGGCCCGCCGCTCGCGCAGGTCTATGACCCACTCGCCGGCGTCGATGCGCCGGCGCAGCACCGCCGCGTCGGCCGGCGCCGGCAGGGACAGGTCCGGCTCCTCCGGACCGGCCGAGTTGAGCCCGGCCATGTGGGCGTAGTAGCGGGGGTAGGCGGTGAGGCCGGCCATCAGCTCGGCGACGAAGCGGTCCTCGTCGTCGGTGACCAGCGCCACGTTGCGGCGCCGCTCCTCGCCGATGGTGGAGGCGTCGCCGCTGGTCTCGGTGGCGGAGCAGAAGCTGCCGAAGCCGTGGGTCGGCATGACCTCGACGTGGCCGCCCAGCTCCCCGGCCAGGCGACGGACCGAGCGGTACTGGGCCCGGCTCAGCTCCTCGGTGCGGTCCGGGCTGATCAGGTCGGTGCGGCCCACCGCCCCGAAGAGCATGGAGCCGCCGGTGAACACCACCGTGGGGTCGCCCCCGTCCTCGCCCAGGGCGTAGGACATGTGGTTCGGGGTATGGCCGGGGGTGTGCAGCGCGGTGACCATGAGCCGACCGGTGCAGAACTTCTGCCCGTCGCTGGCCGGCATCCGCTCGAAGTCGACCCGGTCCCCGGCGGGGACCACGTACTGGGCGCCGGTGCGGCGGGCCAGGGCCAGGCCGCCGGTCACGTAGTCGTTGTGGATGTGGGTCTCGAGCACGTGGGTGACCCGCACCCCGATGGAGCCGGCCAGGTCGAGGACCCGGTCGATGTCGCGCTGGGGGTCGACGACCACGGCCACCTCGCCGTCATGGACCAGGTAGCTGCGATCCCCCAGTCCCTGCGTCTCGATGGTCACGACCTGGGCCATGGTGTTCGCCTTTCCTCCCGGGATGGACAGGATCACCCGCCATCCAAAGTGCGAATGTACGAAAGTACGTACTGGTATCCAAGGCGCCCCGGCCGGGTGCTGTCAAGCCGGTCCGGGGGAGAAAATTGCGGGCCCCCCGGCAGCCCGCTGCACCTGCCCCACCGCCGGTGGCCGGCGCGTCGAACAACGAAAAAAAGGAGGGGCCGGCGAACCGGCCCCTCCTTCCTACGCCAGGCTGAGGAACAGCTTCTCGAGGGCGGCCACCGCGTTGCCGTCCACGTCGGCCTGGTCGGGATGCTCTATGCAGTGAGCCATCC
>JAKAXN010000533.1 GCA_021816565.1 Actinomycetes bacterium | reverse complement strand
TTCGACGCCGTCTTCACCCGGCTGCGCGGGCGCGGCCGCCTGAGCGAGGCCGACGTCGACGAGGCGCTGCGCGAGATCCGTCTGGCTCTCCTGCAGGCCGACGTCAACCTGCGCGTCGTGCGGGACTTCGTCACCCGGGTGCGCGAACAGCTGGTCGGGATCGAGCTGTCGCAGAGCCTCAGCCCGAGCCAGCAGGTCGTCAAGGTCGTCCACGACGAGATGAGGAACATCCTCGGCGGGGAGACCCTCAAGCTCACCTACGCCCCGCGGCCGCCCACGGTGATCCTGCTGGCCGGCCTCCAGGGTTCCGGCAAGACCACCACCTCGGCCAAGCTGGCCGGCTGGTACAAGCGCAGCCAGGGCCGCAACCCGCTCCTCGTCGCCGCCGACCTCCAGCGGCCGGCCGCCGTCGAGCAGCTCAAGGTCCTCGGCGAGCAGGTCGGGGTGCCGGTATTCAGCGAGCCGTCCGATCCGGTGACCGTCGCCAAGAAGGGTCTCGAGGAGGCCGTCCGCCTCGGGCGCGACGTCCTCATCATCGACACCGCCGGCCGGCTGGCCATCGACGAGGAGCTGATGGAGGAGGTCCGGCGGATCTCCGAGGCCACCGACCCCCACTACACCTTCCTGGTCATCGACGCCATGATCGGCCAGGACGCGGTGGCCACCGCCGAGGCGTTCCACCGCACCCTCGAACTCGACGGCGTGATCCTCACCAAGGTCGACGGCGATGCCCGAGGCGGCGCCGCCCTGTCGGTCAAGGAGGTGGTGGGCCGGCCCATCGTCTTCTCCTCGACCGGTGAGAAGCTCGGCGACTTCGAGCAGTTCCACCCGGACCGCATGGCGGACCGGATCCTCGGCATGGGTGACGTCCTCACCCTGATCGAGAAGGCCGAGGCCACCCTGGACCGCCAGCAGGCGGAGCAGACCATGGCCCGGCTCCAGCAGGGCCAGTTCACCCTCGAGGATTTCCTCGAGCAGATGCAGCAGGTGAAGAAGATGGGCTCGCTGTCGGGCCTGGTCGGTATGATCCCGGGGCTGCCCAAGGAGCTGCGCAACGCCGAGATCGACGACGGCCTCATGGGCCCGATCGAGGCCATCATCCACTCGATGACCCCCGAGGAGCGGCGCAACCCGTCGATCATCAACGGGTCCCGGCGGTCCCGGATCGCCCGGGGTAGTGGCACAACGGTCACCGATGTCAATAACCTGTTGGACCGCTTCAAACAAATGCAGTCCTACATGCGCCAGATGGCGTCCATGCCGGGTCTGGCCGGCCGGGCCGCCCGCCGGGCCACCTCCGGCGGCAAGCGCGTAAACCCGAAGAAGAAGAAGCGCCGTTGAGGCGCCCACCCCACCAAGAACAGATAGAGAGCTGAACCAACATGGCCGTCAAACTCCGTCTCATGCGGATGGGTAAGAAGAAGCAGCCGGTCTACCGCCTGGTGGCTGCCGACAGCCGCTCGCCGCGTGACGGCCGTTTCATCGAGATCCTGGGCACCTACGAGCCCCGGGCCGAACCGAGCCGGGTCGTCATCGACTCCGCCAAGGTGGACCGCTGGCTGCGCAACGGCGCCCAGCCCACCGAGACCGTGGCCCGCCTGCTGAAGACCGCCGCCGCCGCGGCCGAGGCCGAGTCGGGCGCCTCCTCGTGACCGACACCCCGACGGCCGACAGCGGGGAGACCCTCGACGGTGGTGTCGACGACTGGGGTGACGACGCGGTCGACGGGGGCCGGGCCAAGGCCGTGCTGGCGTTCCTGGCCGCCCGCCTGGTCGACGACCCGGCTGCGGTGAGCATCGAGACCAGCGAGAACCGCCAGGGCATCAAGCTGTCGCTCCACGTCGCCCCCGACGACATGGGCAAGGTCATCGGCCGTCGCGGCCGGGTCGCCCAGTCCATCCGCAGCGTGGTGCGCGCCGCGGGCGCCCGCGAGGGCGTGGACGTCTTCGTCGACATCGTCGACTAGTCACCGGCCGCTTGCTCGACGTCGGCCGGGTGGTCAAGCCCCACGGCCTCAAGGGTCAGGTCGTGGTGGAGTTGTGGACCAACCGCACCGAGCGTGTCGCCCGGGGCACCCACCTCCACTCCGCCGAGCGCGACCTGGAGATCACCGCGGCGTCGCCGCTGCCCGGGGTGGGCGGGCAGGCCCGGTGGCTGGTGGCGTTTTCCGGGGTGTCCACCCGGGAGGAGGCCGACGCCCTGCGCGGCGTGGTGCTGCAGGCCCCGCCTCTCGAGGTCGAGGGGGCCATGTGGGTGCACGAGATGGTGGGCTCCGAGCTGTTCGACACCTCCGGCGCCGTGGTGGGGACGGTAGAGGCGGTGGAGGCCAACCCGGCCAGCGACCTGCTGGTGCTGGCCGACGGGCGGGTGATCCCCCTCACCTTCGTGTCATCGGAGTCGGGGCGGCTGGTGGTCGACGGGCCGCCGGGCCTGCTGGACCCCTGAGAGGCCCGGGCCGGGCGTTGCGCATCGACTTGTTCACCATCTTCCCCGACCTGGTCGTCCCCTGGACCCGGGCCAGCCTGATCGGCAAGGCCGGCCGGGACGGCCTGCTCGACATCCGGGTCCACGATCTGCGCTCCGGTACCACCGACGTGCACCGCTCGGTGGACGACGCCCCCTTCGGCGGGGGAGCGGGGATGGTGCTGATGCCCGAACCGCTGTTCAACGTGGTGGAGGCCGCGGACCCGCCCCGACCGCTGCTCATGCTCGGTCCCGCCGGTCGGCGCTTCGATCAGGAGTGGGCCACCGAGCTGTCGGGATCCGGGGGGTTCTCCCTGCTCTGCGGGCGCTACGAGGGGGTGGACCAGCGGGTGGTGGACCACCTGGTCGACGGGGAGCTGTCCCTCGGGGACTTCGTCCTGGCCGGAGGGGAGGTGGCGGCCCTGGCGGTGGTCGAGGCGGTGGCCCGGCTGGTGCCGGGGGTCATGGGCAACGCCGACTCCGCCGGCGAGGAGAGCTTCTCGGCCGGGCTGCTCGAGTACCCGCAGTACACCCGGCCGGCGGACTTCCGCGGGTGGGAGGTGCCCGAGGTCCTGCGCAGCGGTGACCACGGCCGGGTCGAGCGCTGGCGGCGGGCCCAGTCGCTGGCCCGGACGCTGGAGCGGCGCCCCGATCTGATGGCCGCCCGGGGCGGGCTGAGCGATCCCGAACGGCGGCTGATGGCCGAGTTCGGCCTGGCCCCGGAGGGGGCCGGTCCCGAGCCGCGATAGCGCCATCCCGGGCCCGAGTTTCGCAGCCGGCCCGCAGGAACTATTCTGAACTGCCCGCTCGCGCGGCCGTTGCCGACGCGTCTTCCGAGCCCTGCAGGAGCATCCCGT
>JAKAXN010000067.1 GCA_021816565.1 Actinomycetes bacterium | reverse complement strand
CCCTGAACCGGCCGGTGGTGGGCATGGCGCCCACGCCGTCCGGGCACGGCTACTGGCTGGTCGCCTCCGACGGGGGCATATTCGCCTTCGGTGACGCCGGGTTCTACGGCTCGACCGGGGGGATGCAGCTGGACCAGCCGGTGGTGGGCATGGCCTCGACGCCGTCCGGGCACGGCTACTGGCTGGCCGCCTCCGACGGCGGGGTGCTCAGCTTCGGTGACGCCGGCTTCTACGGCTCTGCCGGGGCCAGCCCGCCGGCCGCGCCGGTCGTGGCCATCGACGCCCCCGGGCACCAGGGCGGATGCCTGGGGGCCGCGGTCCCCAGCCCCGCCGCCGTTCCGGGACCTGGCGGTCCGGCCGGGGAGGGCCGCTGGGCGCCGCTCGGCCAGGACGTCGGTTCGACCACCGCCATGTACTCCACCCTGCTGCGCCCCTCGGTCGGTGTGCCAGCCGCCTCGGTCGTGTGGATCGATACCAGCCGGACCAGGCTCCGCCAGTACGCCGGATCCGCCGGCGAGCCGCCGGGGAACTTCCGCTACACCACGGCGGTGGCCGGCCCCGACCGCGCTTCGCTGCTGTCCGGCTTCAACGGCGGCTTCCACGTGACCGAGTCCCTGGGCGGCTGGTACTCCGAGGGGCAGATGCCCTTCCCCCTGGTCAACGGGGCGGCGTCTCTGGTCATCGACACCAACGGCGTCCCCAGGGTCGGGGTGTGGGGCCGGGACTTCGGGCCGTCGCTGGCGGGGGTGGCATCGGTGCGGCAGAACCTGACCGTCCTGGTCGACCACGGCGCGCCGGCGCCGAACGCCGGCGTCAACAGCGACTGGGGAGCCGTGGTCGCCGGGGTCGAGAAGACCTGCCGCTCCGGCCTGGGGGTGGACCGCTACGGCAACCTGCTCTACGCCGCCGGGCCGGCCCTCTACCCGGCGGACCTGGCCCGGGTCCTCATTGCCGCCGGGGCGGTGGAGGCCATGGAGATGGACATCAACTGCATGTGGCCCCTCTTCACGTCCTTCAGCCCCGGGACTGCCACCAACCTGGCCGGGTGGATGTACTACCCGCCCAGCCGCTACACCGCCGGCTCCCAGCGGGACTTCCTCGCCGCCTTCCGCCGTTAGCGCTGGCCGCCCCCAGCCATCACGGCACCGCGGGCTCACTTCTCGTAGAGGGAGTGACCCGGTTGAAGTTCTTCGCCGGAAAGCCTGTCAGTGTTGGTGGCTTGCAGGGAAAAGCCCAGCGACGGATCATGATCTCGCCTGGTTGATGCCAGGCGGGTGGTGACGCAGCTCAGCACAGCAGCGGGCCGCCTTGGCGGGGGCCCTCCTTCACGGCCAGCAGGTTGGCCTGCACGTACGCGATGTCCGTCTGTTCGTGCCAGGTGCTCGGGTACCAGGTGCGCAGGTGGCTCACCTGGAACCTCGCGGTGAGGCCGGCGACGGCGGGCCGGAGCGGGGCCTGGGTGAGATACCAGAAGCTGTTCTCGTTCCAGAACGAGCGGTGGCGCGGGTCCTGGAAGGCGCCCCGCCCGTCGGTGCTCGGGGTGTCGGTCAGGAGCAGCCCGGCGTGGGCCAGAGTCCGGTGGCACTCGTTGAAGAACGTACCCCGGTCCTCCAGGTGCTGGATGACGTTCGGTGCATGGATCACCCCGAGGGTGGCGGTGTCGGCCGGGAGACGGGGGGAGTAGGGGTCGATCTCGATCACCTCGCCGCGGGGCTCGACGGACTCCAGAACGCCGGCGATCCGGAGGGTGACCTCGCCCAGACCCTCGCGTCCGGCCCACGCCTGTGCCAGGTCCACGATGTGGCGCTGGTAGAGCGCCACCGTCTCCGATTGGATCAGTGCGTTGGTCGTCGGCTCGGCCTGGGTGTTCGACGGGTGTACCCGCTGGAGGTACAGGCATTCGTGGAGGTGGCGGAACTGTCCGAGCATGTAGAGACGGATCATCAGGTCCTGGTCGTCGAGCACGCCCATCCCGGCGTCGAACCCGCCCACGGCCTCGTAGGCCTGCCGCCGGAACGACCGCACGTGGTTCGGCGCGTACCAGATGTACCCGAGGTTGTGCGGGCTGGGTAGGAGACCGCGGCAGCGCAGCACCTGCCGGTCGGCGACGGTCACCTCGTCGTAGGTCCAGCCCATCGACTCGTCGAAGCGGTCGTCGTTGCGGGCGCCGTCCTCGCCGATCTGGGCCCAGTCGGATGAGACGAACACCGTCTCGGGGTGATCAGCGAAGCTCCTGGCGACAGCCTCCAGGCAGGTCGGGGCCAGCAGGTCGTCGTGGTCCAGTTCGACGAGGATGTCCCCCCGGGCCGGGGCGCAGGCAGCCCGTTTCGCCGCCCCCACCCCCCGGACCGTGCCGTCCCGTACCACCCGGACCCGCTCGTCGGGCACCGGGGGCCGCCAGTCGCCGGCAGCGCCGTTGAGCAGGACGATCCACTCCCAGTCGGCGCAGGTCTGTGCGGCGAGGCTGGCGTAACAATCGTCCAGATGGCGGGGCCGGTGGCTGGGCGTGAAGACGGTGAACAGCACGGGGTCAGTCTGGCATCGACCCCGCCAGGGGCTCGGGCCCCCCCTGGGATCCGATCCTGCGGGCTCTGCAGCCTCGCCCCCTTGTTACAGGAATCGGGTGGTATCTTCAGCCGCTGTGCAGGGGCGTGACACGGCAGCGGACGTGTCAGACGAAGAGCTGATCTCGCAGCTCAGGGGCGGCGATGAAGTAGCCTTCGCCGGGTTGGTTCGCCGCTACCACCGGTCTCTCGCTCGCTTCGCCAGATCGTTCGTCCCGTCCGACGCGGTAGCCGAGGAGGTCGTCCAGGAGACCTGGATCGCGGTGATCCGGGGGCTGGAAGGCTTCGAGGGGCGGAGTTCACTGCGCACCTGGATCTTCCGGATACTGATCAACACGGCTCGGTCCCGGGGCGTTTCGGAGTTGCGCAGCCGGCCGTTCTCCTCGCTCGGGGCCGACGGCTCGGAGTCCGGACCCACCGTCGACCCGGGCAGGTTCCGTCCGAGAGACGATGCCTTCGCCGGCTACTGGATCAGCCAGCCCCTCCAGTGGTGGACCGCTCCTGAACCCCAGGCTCTGGCCAACGAGACCCGCCAGGTGGTCGGGGAGGCGCTGAGGGATCTCCCGGTGGCGCAGGCCCAGGTCGTCATCCTGCGGGACATCGAGGGCTGCTCTGCTGCTGAGGCGTGCAAGATCCTGGGTCTGAGCGAGGGAAACCAGCGGGTCCTGCTGCATCGGGGACGTTCCAAGCTGCGCGCGGTGCTCGAGGCTCATTTCGGGGAAGGAGTTCCGGCGTGAGCTATGAAGACCTGCCCTGCGAAGAGTTCGTCGAGTTGGTGACCGACTACCTCGAGGGTGCCCTCGACACCGAACGGCGGGTCGTCTTCGAGTGGCACCTGGCCTTCTGCGAGCCGTGTGTGGACTACATGGTCCAGTACCGCACCGCCGTGGCCGCATCCGCCGAGATCGGTCTGGCGGACGCCGAGGTGCCGGACCCGGTGATGGGCCGCCTCCTGGCGGCGTTCCGTTCCGCTTTCCCCGAAGGCGGCCGGCCCAGCGGTTAGCTCGCCTGGAGAGACAGCTGTTCTGTCAGCCAGTCCGCCTGTATCGACCGCTCTGCTGCGAACGCCTGGTCGTATTGGTCTCCCCGCCGGACTCCGGAAGCGGCCTGGCCGGCCACTACTGCGGCCCAGTAGCCGGCGGGTGCGGCCGACCCGGAGTCCACGAAACGGTTGATGAGGGCGGCGACCTCGGTGAGAGACGGGTCGTCGCCTGCGGTGCGGGCCGCCCGAGCCGCGCAGTCGGCGGCGAAGGTTCGGCGGTTCTCGGCATTCCATCCGCTCACCGCCCCCAGCAGGCGGCCGCGACGGGCGATCACGGCCGGCGGCGTGTCGAGGATCTCTCCGTCCAACTCCACCGCCCAGAGTTCGCCGCTCATCCAGGGTGGCAGCTGATAAGGGCGGCACGCGTGCAGACCGTTGGCGCACAGTCCCAGCTCGCCGGGCACCTCTAGCCATTCGCCGGGGCGGCCGCCCTCCGGGGCGGGCCAGGAAGTACCTGTGAATGCCGAGCAGCGGTCCCTCAAGAACTTGTAGGCGATCACCGGCCCTCCTTCGACGGTCGTCAACTTAACGCGCGCCCTTCGGTGTAACGAATCACCCGGCCGAGCCCACTGTTCCCCGGGCCGCACGACAGCGCGCTGCTCAACCCGGACGAAAGGAACGTCGTACATGCCGGCATCTGCCAACCCCCGCCATGGTCGCTCCCAGGCCAGAAGCGGCTGCGGGGACCCCCCTTCTCCGGGACGCAACCGGTTTGCATCCAGGGCCGCTCGCCGCCGAATCGGCCAGGTTCTGGGGGCCGGGGCTGCCGCAGGTGCGATAGCGGTGGGTGTACCGGGCTTCGCGTCGCCCTCTCCCGCCTCGGCCCAGCCCATCCGGGCGAGGGCGAACGTCCCTGGGGGCGGGGGGTACTGGCTCGTGTCGGATGACGGCGGGGTGTTCAGCTTCGGAGGGGCGCCCTTCTACGGCTCGCTGCCCGGCGACGGAGTGCACGTGAACGACATCGTGAGCATCGTGGCCACCCCCACCGGTCACGGCTATTGGCTGATCGGATCCGATGGAGGGGTGTTCTCCTTCGGTGACGCCAGTTACTACGGATCGCTCCCCGGGGATCACGTCCGACCCGCCGCGCCGGTCGTCGGCGGGACCGTGGTGCCGCCGTACCTGCCGGGCGCGACCGGCGGCCTAGGACCACAGGGACAGAAGGGGGCTGCAGGAACTCAGGGTCTTACCGGACCGCAGGGGCCTACTGGGCCGCAGGGTCTCACCGGGCCACAGGGTCTCACCGGGCCACAGGGTCTCACCGGGCCTCAGGGTTCGACGGGGCCGCAGGGGTCGACCGGGCCTCAGGGTCCTGCTGGACCGCAGGGTGCGACGGGACCTCAGGGTCTTACCGGGCCGCAGGGTGCGACGGGGCCGCAGGGTCTCACCGGGCCGCAGGGTGCGACGGGACCTCAGGGTCTTACTGGGCCGCAGGGTGCGACGGGACCTCAGGGTCTTACCGGGCCGCAGGGTGCGACGGGGCTGCAGGGTTCGACCGGGCCGCAGGGTGCGACCGGAGCGCAGGGACCCCAGGGGGCCACCGGGCCGTCGGACCTGGTCTGGAACGAGCAGTCCGGTACGGCGACGTCGAGCGGCTTCACGCCGGTGACGGTCGTGACGCTGAACCTCCCCGCCGGCAACTGGAGGGTCACTGCGTCGTTGCTGGCGGTCAACAATGGGTCGTCGTCGGCTCTCCCCGACTGCTCGATAGCGGCGCCTGGGATTCTGGGCAACGTCATTGCCCAGGGAGAGGCCACCGAGACCGCCGGAGCCGAGTACACCCTCTCTGCCCAGGAGGTGGTGACCGGTCAGTCTGCGCAGACGGTGTCCCTGTCGTGTGTCGACCTGGACAACTCCCACGCTGTCGTCTTCGCCAACGCGATGTTGCAGGCGACGAGCGCCACCACCGTGACGCAGGGGTGAGGCATACGTTCTGTCCGGCCCGGTCGGTCCGATCGTCTCCCGGGTTCCGGTCGGGGCGGTCACGGGAAGGGCCGGTACCTCCAGTGCCGCCCGCCGTCGGAGGTGTTCCAGATGCCGTGGGGATCGCCGACCCAGCGGCCCACCTCCGGGGTCTCGAACCCCAGCCACCCGGGGGTCCCGGTCTGGGTGAGTTGCTGGGGATCGGTCGCTGCGGTGCTCCAGTGCCCGCCTCCGTCGGTGGACACCAGCAGTCTGGCGGTGTAGGAGCCACTTCCACCGGTGCCGCCGGTCGACACCACCAGGGTGGAGGGGCCGGGGACGGCGACCAGGCCGAGCGATCCCGACGAGTGGGGTAGGGAGGCCGAGCGCGTCCAGCTGCCCCCGCCGTCGCTCGAGGTGATCACGAACTCGTCGGCACCCTGCCCGTGGTTCCGGCACAGCCCGGCGAGCAGTCCGTCGGGCCCCGACGCCAGGTCCACCAGGTCGATCTCGCTGCCCGGCCCGGAGCCCGTCGGGCACGGGTCGCTCCGCCTGGTCCAGGTGGCGCCCGAGTCGGTCGAGCGGTACACGACGGCCCGGGCGCTGACCGGGCCGGCCTGGCTGCCGTACATGGCGACGACGGCCGACGAGCCGGACACGGCGATCTGGGCGGAGGAGCTGCGCCCCGGGTAGGCCAGGGATCCGACCACGGTGCTCCAGGCGGCGGAGCCGACCGGGGACTGCTGCAGCACCGGGTGGCAGGGACCGGGACAGCCGCTGTGGTCGTAGGCGACCCGCAGCACCCGGCCGCCGTCGACGGTGAGCGCCTCCACCTTCGGCCCGGGCTGGGGCGCCCAGGTGCGGCCGCCGTCGGTGGTCATCAGCAGGCCGGGTCCGAAGAGATATCCGATCTCCGGGGTGGCGAAGCGGATCGACCGGACGCAGGGCCCGCCGGCCGGGCACCCACCGCCTGCATAGATGTCGGCGACCGACGCCGGGGGGTCGGCCATGGCGTGCCACGAGGATCCGCCGTCGGTGGTGTGTGCCAGTCGGGCGCAGGTGCCGGTATCGCACGGCTGGGCGGCCAGGGCCCATCCGTCGGTCGCGCTCACCCACGTCAGATCCGTCAGGGATGCGTCCCCCAGGCCGCCGCCGGTGCCGCTCGCGAACGACAGCGGGGTGGACGCGCCCGGCGGCGGGTCCGGAGGCGGCCCGGACCGGGTCTTGATCACCACGGCCACGAGGAGGCACTGGTTCCGGCACACGGTGGGGGCCGCTCCGCCGGTCCCTCCGAGGGAGGGCACGGCCACGAACGATACGGACCGCTGGCGGCCTCCGGTCGTGTAGACCGCGGACGTGGCGGGCTGGACACAGTCGGCCATCTGCGACGGCGGGGTCGGCCCGGCGCACTCGGAGATCTGGATCGTGTCGCCGGCCGGGAATCCGGATACGTCGACCCGGACTCTCTGGCCCCCGACCAGCCCGGTGTGGGGGAAGGCGGTCACCGCCGGCCCGGAGGGGGCCGGCGGAGGAGGGCTGGTGGTGCTGCTGCCGGTCGCCACCTCGATCCCTGCTGTGCGGCCGTGACCGCTGACGGCGAGGGGCACGGCCACCGCTGCGGCGACCGTCATGGCCACCGCAGCCCCCACCCGGCGGCGCCGGCGCCGCAGCTGGGCCACCCGGTCCAGTGCCCGGCGGAGCCGGTGGTCCTGGTCGGAGCCCCCGGACGGCTCTATGGGGGGGAACAACTCACCTGTCATGACCGCGGTCCTCCTTGTCCGCCCGCCGTCACCTTTCCCTCCACCAGGTCGCCGGCCAGGGCCCGGCGGGCCTCGTGCAGGCGGCGCCGGATCGTTCCCTGGGGCCGGTGGAGAAGCCGGGCCACCTGCTCGACCGGCAGGTCGGCGTAGTAGTGCAGCAGTGCGGGCGCTCTCAGCCTGTCCGGCAGGCGTTCCACCAGATCGCGGACCGCCCCGTCGGGGGCCGGCTGCTCAGCGGTGCCAGCGGCCAGGACGGTCCGGGCGTGATGTTCCCTGGTTCGGATCCTCCACTGCCGGCGGGCCAGGTTGGTGGCCACCAGGTACGAGTACGCCCGGGGGTCGGTCACGACCGCCCATCGGGCCCAGGTCCGGGCCAGGGCCTCCTGGGCCAGATCGCAGCCCAGCTCCCGATCCCCGACCAGGCCGGTGCAGTATCCGGACAGGCGCGGGAACTCCCTGCGGAACAGGTCCTCGAAGTCGCCATCGGACCTCACCGGGCTTCGGGGGTCCCGCGACGCCGGTCCGCTCGACCGTCAGAGCTCCTGCCGTGGTGCCTCATGCTGCTTCTAGAGAGTCCCCAGGGGGTTGGAAGGTTCAGGAAAAGATCATCCGATCCCGACAAGGTGCCATATAGCGCCAGCAGCTTGGATCCGAGCGGCTGCCAGCCGGCGGGGGCAGGCGATGCCGACCGTTGTCTCGGACACTCTCGATGCCGCCGGCCGTAGGGTGGCGGCTGTGTCTGGTGAGGAGGCGATTGCGGCCGAGGCCCTTGTCCGCCGGTTCGGTGACTTCGTCGCCGTGGACGGCGTCGACCTGCGGGTCGCGGAGGGCGAGATCTACGGGTTCCTGGGGCCGAACGGGGCCGGCAAGTCGACGACGGTGAGGATGCTGTGCACCTTGTTGTTGCCGTCGGGAGGGCGGGCACGTGTCGCCGGCCACGACGTGGCGCACGAGCCCGATGCCGTGCGCCTGTCCATCGGCGTGGCGCTGCAGGAGGCGGCACTGGACGACAAGCAGACGGGCCGTGAGTTGCTGCGCCTGCAGGGACGGCTCTACGGGCTGCGCAGGAGCGAGATCGACGGGCGGGTTCGCGAACTGAGCGAGTTGGTCGACATCGGCGACGCCCTCGATCACCGCATCGGCACGTATTCGGGCGGGATGAAGCGCCGTCTCGATCTGGCCGCCGCCCTGGTGCACAACCCTCGGGTTCTCTTTCTCGACGAGCCGACCACGGGGCTCGACCCGCCGAGCAGGGTCAAGGTGTGGGAGGAGGTCAGGCGCCTCAACGCGGAGCTGGGCATGACCATCCTCCTGACCACGCAGTACCTGGAGGAGGCCGACCAGCTCGCCGACCGGGTCGGGATCATCAGCGCCGGGCGCATCGTCGCCCAGGGCAGCCCGGAGGAGCTCAAGCGTTCGATGGGTGACGACCTCGTGGTGGTCGAGGTCGACGGGCCGCCCGATCGGGCGGTGGCGGCCCTCGAAGCTCTGCCGGGGTCGACGGCGGTGACCGTCGCCGGCACAGAGGTGCTGGTCAGCGTGGACAACGGGGCCGCGGCCGTCAGCCCCATCGCCGTGGCCCTGGCCCGGGAGGGGATCACGGTCAAGGCGCTGACGCTGCGCACCCCCACCCTCGACGATGTCTTCCTGGAGATGACGGGGAACCGGATGCTGGCCGGGAGCGAGCTGTGACGGCCGCGACAGAGCCGATTCCGGCGTCGTCGGCGGTGCGCGCCCGCCGCGCCGGCTTCCTGGCCGACCTGGGTTCTGTTGCGGGACGGGCGGTGCGGGAGACCCCCGCGAACCGGAGGCGGTGATCCCGGCCCTGATCGTGCCGGTGTTCTTCTTCGTCGTCAACATCGGGGCGCTGCAGAAACTGGCCCAGCAGGGCACGGGCATCGACTTCAAGGCCTTCCAGTTGCCGGTGGCGATCGTCTTCGCCGTGACCGGCGTGAGCCGCGCCTCGTCCCTGGTGATCGACATCCAGGGCGGCTACTTCGACCGGCTTCTCCTCACCCCGATCCGCCGCTCCGCCCTGTTGCTCGGCCTCATGGTCGCCGACTTCGTGCTCGTCGTCGCCCTGTCGATCCCGGTGCTGCTGCTCGGGTTCATCGTCGGTGTCCACTTCCACACCGGCTTCCTCGGCGTGTTGGTCTTCATCCTCATAGCCGGTTCATGGGGTGTCGTCTTCAGCGGATTCCCCTACGCCATCGCCCTGAAGACGGGCAACCCGGCGGCCGTGAACTCCAGCTTCATCCTGTTCTTCCCCTTCGCCTTCCTCACCACCGCCTTCCTGCCCAAGTCGGCCCTCACCGGCTGGTTGTCGGCGGTGGCGACCGTCAACCTGGTCACCTACCTCCTCAGCGGTCTCCGCTCGCTCGTCTCCCAGGGTTGGAGGCCGACGCTTCTACTGGAGGCGCTCGCCGCCATCGCGGTCGTCGGGGTCTTCAGCCTCGGTCTGGCCGCCCTGGCGCTGCGGGGCCGGGTCCGGCGGACCTGAGCACGGTGTCGGCCGGCGACACCGACCCGTCCCGCGGCTCGGACCTCGGTGCGGTCCTGGCCCGGTTGATCACTCAACCGGGCCGATGATAGGACGCGTCAGCCCAGCGGTCCTCGATCCGTGCCACCCTCCAGTAGGCGACAGCGGCGACCCAGACGACGATGAACAGAGCGACCACGATGTAGCCGGCGTCATTGATGTTGAAGTTTGCTGCCAGGTCCCACAGCCCTCCGTGGAGACCGAGCTTGGCGGATAGGACACCGCCGATCTCGATGGTGCCGATGAGCAGGGCGACGGCGATGGACAAGCCGGTGATGACCAGGTTGTAGTACACCTTGCGCGCCGGCCGGGCGAAGGCCCAGCCGTAGGCGAAGTTCATGAAGAACCCGTCGAGCGTGTCGAAGATGGTGAGCCCGCCGGCGAAGAGCAGAGGGAGTGAGAGCACCGCGTACCAGGGAAGGCCCTGGGTCGCGGCGGTGGCGGTGGCGGCCAGGAGCAGGACCTCGGTGGCGGTGTCGAAGCCGATGCCGAACACCGCGCCGACGAAGAACATGTGCCAGGTCCTGGTGATCGATCCCATGAACCTTCCGAAGAAGCGGTACATGAGTCCCCGGGATTGGAGCTGGCGTTCCAGCTCGGCTTCGTCGAACAGCCCCCGGCGCATCTGGCGGAACACCTTCATGATCCCGGCCAGCACGACCAGGTTGAGGCCGGCGATGAGATAGAGGAAGCCGGCGGCCAGGGAGGTGCCGATGACCCCTCCGGTGGTTTCGTAGGTCGAGGAGGGGTCGACCACCGCTCCGAACACGGCGTGGGCTGCGACGCAGAGCCCGGCTCCCACCAAGACGATGACCGACGAATGCCCCAGGGCGAAGAAGAATCCGGTTCCGAGTGGCCGGCCGCCGTCCGCCATGAGCTTGCGGGTCGTGTTGTCGATGGCAGAGATGTGATCGGCGTCGAAACCGTGGCGGGCGCCCAGCGTCCACGCCGTGAGAGCCACGCCCAGACCGACCCCGAGACCCTTGTACCGGAAGTGGTGGGGGGCGATGGCGAAGACGTAGATGCCCCAGCCGCTCGCGTTCACGGCGAGCACGGCCAGGGTCATGAGGCCCAGCCGGGCCCGTTCGGCCGGCTCGAGACCGTGCCCCATCCGTTTCATCTCCGACCGGCCCGCATGATCCACTTCTCCTTCCGTCCTCGAAGATGAAGTGGGCCCCAGCCGTGGCGGGGACGCACCGCCCTTGCTCCGAGGGACCGGTCACGTCGACACCACGGTCAGGCGTCCGGACTCGCTCCCGGAGGAGCTCTACCGTTGCGGGACAGTGCCGGGATCTCACCGGACTTCGCTGGGCGGGTGCCACCCCGGGGTCTGCCGGGGCCAGCGGAAGGTAGCTGGGACAGCAGTGGGGCGTCAAGACCCCGAGGCTGCGGTTACCCGATCCGGCGGTGGTCCCTTAGCCTGGGACCGGTGATGGAACGAATGTGGCCGCGTCCGGTGCCGCTCATAGGCGACACGACCTCGGCGGCCGGCCGGTCGGCTCAGCCGGACGGGTGGGCCTTCGATCCGGTGACGGTGGACGGACTGCACGCGGTTCTGGCGGCGCGGCGCGACGTGCGGCGCTTCCGCCCGGATCCCGTCCCGGACGCCCTGCTGCGCACGGTGCTCGGAGCCGGTCACCAGGCTCCTTCGGTTGGTCACTCGCAGCCGTGGCGGTTCATAGTCGTATCAGCGCAGTCGACCAGGGACCGGGCCGCCCTGATGGCCGACCGGGAACGGCTCCGCCAGGCGGAGCGGCTGACCCCCGATCGCCGGTCCCGCCTGCTGGACCTGCAGCTCGACGGGATCCGCGAGGCCCCGGTCGGGGTGGTGGTGGCCTGCGACCGTCGGGCGCCGGCCACGGGCGTTCTGGGTCGGGCCACCTTCGTCGACGCCGACATGTGGAGCTGCGCCTGCGCGGTGCAGAACATCTGGTTGGCGGCCCGGGCCGCCGGGCTGGGACTCGGATGGGTGACCCTGTTCCGCCCCGACGACCTGGCCGGCCTGCTCGGCCTGCCGGACGGGGTGGAGACCCTCGGCTGGCTGTGCCTGGGCTGGCCCGACGAGCGACCGCCGGATCCGGGCCTGGAGCGCCAGGGCTGGTCGAAGCGGTTGCCGCTCGAGGAGGTGATTCTGGAGGAGCGCTGGCCGGAGGACCGGGAGCCGGCGAGTCCGGCGTCCCACCTGGCCGGGCCCGACCCCTCCGCGGTGGTCACCAGCCGGGACAGCGGCGACGACCTGCTGTCGGTCCCCGGGTCGCTCGGGGTCCTCGACTCGACGCTCAACCGGGTCCTGGCGCTGAGCCCGGAGCCACCCGTGGGCGGCACGCTGCTCGTGGCCGCCGGAGACCACCCGGTGACCCGTCACGGCGTGTCGGCCTATGACCCGTCTGTCACCGGGATGGTCCTGGACGCGACCCGCTCAGGGGTCTCCCTGGGGGCGGCGACCGCCGCTCAGGCCGGTCTGGGCGTCGTGGCGACCCGAGCCGTGCCGGGCGGCCCGGCCGGGGACCTGGTCGACTCCGATGCCCTCACCCCGGGTGACGTCGACTCGCTGATCAGCCAAGGTGAGGAGATCGGCGACCGCCTGGCCGGCGCCGGTCTGGTCTGCCTCGGTGAGGTCGGGGTCGGCAACACCACTGTGGCCGCCGCCCTGGCCTGCCTGCTGCTCGGGATGACCCCCGAGGCGGCGGTGGGGCTGGGCTCCTCGTCGGACAGCGCCATGATCGAGCGGAAGCTCGACGTGGTCACCAGGGCCGTGAGCCGGGCCCGGTCGGATCACCGCCGCGCCGCCCACCAGCCCCGGCAGGCCCTGGCGGCGGTCGGCGGCCCGGAGATAGCCCTTCTGGCCGGTGTGGCCATGGGGGCCTCGAGACGGCGGGTGCCGGTGGTGCTCGACGGTCTGGTCACCTCGATCGCCGCTCTCGCGGCTGTGCAGATGGAACCGGCCGTGCAGGCGGCCCTGGTCGCCGGGCAGCGCAGCCGGGAGCAGGCCCACAAGCAGGTGCTCAACGAGCTGGGTCTGGAGCCGCTGCTGGAACTGAGGCTCCGCTCGGGGGAGGGCGTCGGGGCCTGTCTGGCGGCGCAGATGCTGCTCACCGCCCTGCGGGTCCGGGCGGCCGCCGCCCGGGTCTACGAGCGCTGACAGGGACCCGGCGGAGCCTTCAGTGGCCGGCCGGCGACCGGCCGACCAGCCGGCGGATGCCGCCTCCCGCAGCCGGGTCCACGGCGATGACCGCCCCGTTCGGCACCGGCCCGGAGAGGTCTTCGTAAAGGGCCGTCCCGACGAGGTGAGCCACCAGGCAGCGGATCGTGTCCCCGTGGGTCACGATCACCGTCACCTCCTCCGCGGCAATGGCGTCCAGCGCCTCGGCCGCCCGTAGCATCACCTGGTGGTCCGGTTCGCCGCCGGGGGCGGGACCGGCGGCCAGCGCCGCGGAGGTCGCTTCGTATCCGAGTCCCTCCAGCCGGCCGAACCCCTGTTCCCGCCAGCGCCGATCGACGTGCAGCGGGGCGGCCAGCGCCCCGGCCAGGACCGTCGCGGTCTGCGCTGCCCGGGCCAGGTCGCTGGTGACCACCGACGTGGGCGGCCGGCCGGTCCGACCGGCGTCGGCGCGGATGGCCCGGGCCGCGGCGCGCGCCTGTCGTCGCCCGAGCCCGGTCAACCCGGGGTGGGGGATCTGCCCCTGGGTCCGGCGGGCCAGGTTCCACTCCGACTGGCCGTGACGGACCAGATAGATCATCGCTGCGGGGTGGTCCGGCGCAGCAGGTAGGTGTCCATCGCCCAGCCTCGGCGGGCCCGGATCTCGGCCCTCCGGGCCACGATCGTCTCCGCCACCTCCTCCAGCTCGCCCGCCATGATCACCTGGTCGGGGCCGCCCAGGTCCACACCCCAGTAGATGCACAGGCCCGCGGGGTCGATGTCGCGGAACGAGCAGCGACCGTCGAGCATGACGACCACGTCGTCGCAGCCGGCCGGGAATCCGTCCTCGGCCAGCCGCCGGCCGGTCGTCACCTGGAGCGGCCGCCCGACCCGGGTCAGCGAGATCCGGTGGGCGGCGGCCAGCATCTGGATGCTGCTGATGCCGGGCACCACGTCGACTTCGAGGTGTCCCGCCCGCCGTCCGGCGTCGAGCACCCGCAGGGTGCTGTCGTAGAAGGCCGGATCGCCCCACGCCAGGATGCCGGCCGTCTGGCCAGGTTGGAGTTGGGCCTCCATGGCGTCGAGCAGCACCGCGCTGCGCGCTGCTGTCCAGTCCCGGACCGCCGCCGTGTAGTCCCCGGCCAGGCGGTCCCGGGCCGGGTCGGGAACCTCCACGAACCGGTAGGAGCCGGTGCCGATGACCGACCGGCACAGGTCCCGGCGCAGCCCTGCCAGCTCGTCGGCGGCGGATCCCTTCTCCAGGACGAAGAACACGTCGACGCTGCGCAGGGCGTCCACCGCCTCTGCTGTCAGGTGCCGGGAGTTGCCCATCCCCACCCCGATCACCTTGACCGTCTTCATGGCCTGTCTCCGACGGCAGCGGCCACCGTCACGTACCGGCCGGTGCGCTTGGGGACCACGATGCGACTTCCCGGTCCGGCGGCGAGAAGCGCGGCCGCCTCCGCCACCGGCGGGGCGGCCAGCCTGGTCGCGGCCGGGCCGGGCCGGCTCGGTACGCGGACCGCCTCCAGGTCGCTCCGGTCGAAGCCGACCACGGCCGGGCCGAGGTGAGCCAACCGCTCGTCGCCGGCCAGGCGGGTGGTCGTCGCGACCACCGCCACCTCCCCCCACGTCAATCCGGCCTCGGCCAGGACCGCGACGGCGGCGGCGTGCAGATCAGCTGTGCGCGCCGATGAGGACAGGCCCACACCGAGGGTGTACACCTCAGGCCGCCGGTCCCCAACAGATGAACACCGGGTTCTCCGACCGCAGGCGCATTCCGAGGGCGCCGGTCGGTACTCCCCGGCTGACCGACATCTGGACCAGGTTCCCCAGCCGGGAGGCCGCGGCGACCGCCCGCTCCATCACCGCGTAGGTGGCGACCGCGACGCCGCCGGGGCGGAGCCGGCCCAGAGCGGCGTCGAGCACGTCGAGTCCTCCACCGCCGATGAAGACCCGATCCGGGCTGGGCAGAGCGTCGAGGGCGTGCGGAGCCTCGCCATCGACGACGGTGACGGCCACCGCGTGGCGGCCGGCGTTGGCCCGGGCGCGGGCCGCCTGCTCGGGATCGCGCTCCACGGCGTAGACCGACAGACCGGGGGCCAGCCGGGCGCACTCGATTCCCACCGACCCGCTTCCGGCTCCGACATCCCACAGGACCCCGGCGGGGGGGACCGCCAGCTTCCCCAGGGCGACGGCCCGCACCTCCGCCTTGGTGATCATGCCGTCCCGGTGGTCGAACTGCTGTTCCGGCAGCCCCCATGCCAGCGCCGGCCCCGGCTGTCGGCCGACCGCGCGGGTGATCACCAGCACCGACATGGGGTCGAAGACCCCGGCGGCCACGGCGCTCAGATCCGAGGTGGTGACCGACTCGCTCTCGTCGCCCAGGTGCGATGCCACCGCCGCCGCACCGTCGGGCTCCCCGGCCGCGAGCAGCGCGGAGGCGACCGCCTGGGCCGGGTTGTCCGGGGAGGTGAGTACCGCCACCGACGGGTGGCCCGACGCCCTCACCGAGGCCACCGCGTCGGCCAGCGGCCGGCCGTGCGCCGACACCACGGCGGCGTCGTCCCAGCTGAGACCGAGGCGGGCGAAGGCCAGCGCCACCGAGCTCGGTGCCGGGTGCACCACCAGGCGGTCCGCGCCCAAGCGGGCGCCGAGGGACCGGACTATGCCGAAGAACCCGGGATCACCCGATGCGACCACGCACACCGCCCGGCCGGCGTCCGCCTCCCCGCCGATTCGCTCCAGCACCGGCTCGAGCGGCCCGGCGATCAGTTCCGTGGTCGCGTCGGGCGAGCGCAGATGCGATGTGGCGGACAGCTGGCGGGCGGAGCCCACTACCACCTCGGCGGCGGCGATGGCGTCCCGGGCGGCGCGGCTGTACGGCTCGCCGCCGTGCACCCCGACCACGGCCACCGGCCGGTTCATCGGGCCGGCCGGAACGCGTGCCCGAAGTTGGCCGAGTACACATGGCTGGCGGCGGGCACGTCGGTGTCGGCGAGGGCGTCGCCGACGAGGAT
>JAKAXN010000532.1 GCA_021816565.1 Actinomycetes bacterium | reverse complement strand
TCCGATCCGCCGAGTACCACGCCGGTGGCGGGGTCGGAGATGATCTTGACGAATCCGCCCGGGTCGTCGTTGATCAGGGCCTTCGCGGCCGCGGCGTAGGGCACCTTCGTGACCCGGATCTTGCGACCGGTGGCGAACGCCTCCGCCTCGGCCAGCCCCACGTCGGCGATCTCCGGCTCGGTGAAGATGGCCGAAGCGGCCTTCTCGTAGTCGATGTGACGGTGCTCACGGGTGTGGATCCCCATGATGTGCTCCGCGATCTTGCGCCCCTGCATGGATGCCACAGAGGAAAGCGGCAGCTTCCCTGACACGTCACCGGCGGCGTAGATGTGGGCGATGTTGGACTGGCAGTGGTGGTTGACCGGGACGAAGCCCCAGTCGGTCTTGACCCCCGCCAGCTCGAGACCCAGACCGTCGCTGTTGGGGATGGAGCCGATGGCCAGCAGCGCGTGTGTGCCCCGGGCTATCCGGCCGTCGTCGCAGCGGACGGCCACCTCGCCGTCGGCCACGTCGATGCCCTCGGCCCGGGCCCCTTTGAACAGGCGCACGCCGCGGCGCAGCAGCTCCTCCTCCAGGGCGGCGGCCACCTCGGGGTCCTTGCTCGGCAGGACCTGCTGGCGGCTCACTATCAGCGTCACCTTGGCCCCGAAGGAGCTGAACATGTGGACGAACTCCACCCCGGTGACCCCGGACCCGATCACGATCAGGTGCTCGGGCATGGCCGGTGGCGGGTACGCCTGGCGGGTCGTGAGCACCCGCTCCCCGTCCGGCTCGGCCCAGTCCGGGATGCGGGGCCGACTGCCGGTGGCGATGAGGATGGCGTCGGCCTCGATCTCCTCCTCACCCTGATCCGTGGTGGCCACCACCCGGTGGGGCCCGACCAGGCGGCCGCTGCCCCGGATCAGGCGGACCCCCTGGCTGGTAAGCAGGCGCGTCACCTGGGTGTTGAGGTGCTCCTCGATCTCCGCGATGCGGTGACGCTGGGCCTCGATGTCCAAGGTGGCGTCCTGGTGGGAGAGCCCCATGCCCTCGATGCGCCGCGAGAAGCTCATGGCCCCGCCCGTGGCGATCATGGTCTTGGACGGGATGCAGTCCCACAGGTGGGCGGCCCCCCCGACGACGTCTCTCTCGATCACCGTGACGTCGGCGCCGAGCCGGGCGGCGTAGGTGGCCGCGGTGTTGCCGGCCGGCCCCCCGCCGATGATCACGAAGCGCACGGCCACCTCAACGACTCGGCTGGAACACGCCGAACTCGGCTCTCAACACGTCACTCACCTCTCCGAGAGTGGCCCGCCGGCGCAGGGCCTCCTTCATGGGCGGCAGCAGGTTGCCCGACCCCCTGGCTGCGGTGGCCACGTCGGCCAGGGCGGCGTCGACCGCCGCCTGGTCCCGCTCGGCCCGGGTCCGCTGTACCCGCTCCACCTGGTGGCGCTCCAGCGCCGGGTCGATGGGGAACACCTCGGCCGAGCCGGGCGCCTCGTCGACGAACTTGTTGACGCCGACGATGACCTTCGTCCCGGCGTCCACCTCCTTGGCGTAGGAGTAGGCGGCCTGCTCGATCTCGTCCTGCATGTAGCCGGCCTCGATGGCCGCCACCGACCCGCCCATCCCGTCGATCTTCTCCAGGTACGACCACGCCTCGGTCTCCACCGCGTCGGTGAGGGACTCCACGAAGTACGAACCGGCCAGCGGGTCGACGGTGTCGGTGACCCCCGACTCGTTGGCGACTATCTGCTGGGTGCGCAGGGCGATGGTGGCAGCCCGGGCGGTGGGCAGACCGAGGGCTTCGTCGAAGCCGTTGGCGTGCAGGCTCTGGGTCCCGCCGAGCACCGCGGCGAGGGACTGCAGGGTGACCCGGGCGATGTTGTTCTCCGGCTGCTGCGCCGTGAGGGTGGACCCGCCGGTCTGGGTGTGGAAGCGGAGGAGCTTGCTCTTCTCGTCCCTGGCCCCGAACCTCTCGGTCATGATCCGGGCCCACATCCGGCGGGCGGCCCGGAACTTGGCCACCTCCTCGAAGAAGTTGTTGTGGGCGTTCCAGAAGAAGCTCAGGCGGGGGGCGAACTCATCGACCGGCAGGCCGGCCTTGACCGCAGCATCGACGTAGGCGATGCCGTTGGCCAGCGTGAAGGCGATCTCCTGGACGGCCGTCGATCCGGCCTCGCGGATGTGGTAGCCGGAGATGGAGATGGTGTTCCAGCTGGGGAGGTTCTCGCGGCAGTAGGCGAAGATGTCGGTGATCAGCCGCATCGACTGCCGGGGCGGGTAGATGTAGGTACCCCGGGCCACGTACTCCTTCAGGATGTCGTTCTGGATGGTGCCGCCCAGCTTGGCCGCCGGCACGCCCTGCTCCTCGGCGACCAGCTGGTAGAGCAGCAGCAGGATCGACGCCGTGGCGTTGATCGTCATCGACGTGGTCACCTGGTCGAGCGGCAGCCCCGACAGCAGCACCCGCATGTCGTCGATGGAGTCGATGGCCACGCCGACCTTGCCCACCTCGCCCAGTGACCGGGGATGGTCGGAGTCGTAGCCCATCTGGGTGGGAAGGTCGAACGCGCACGACAGGCCGGTACCACCCCCGGCCAGGAGGAGCCGCCACCTCTCGTTGGTGGCCTCGGCGGTGCCGAACCCGGAGTACTGACGGATGGTCCAGGGCCGGCCCCGGTACATCGTCGGGTAGATCCCCCGGGTGAAGGGGAACGATCCGGGGGTCCCGAGCTGCTGGTCCGGGTCCCAGCGCTCCAGGTCGCCGGCGGTGTACACCGGCTTGATCTCGATACCGGAGTCCGTCCGGCGGGCGTCGCTGGCCATGACGTAAAGGTTAGATGGACAGCGGGGGGTGCTCCGGAACTCAGCCGAACAGCGCCGGGTCCTTCAGGTACGGAGTGAGGCTGGAGATCGGGAACGACACCGGACCGGACGGGAACACGACCACCAGGGCGGCCGGGGTGAGGTACCAGGTGCCCAGGTCGCCGACCGACGGGTTGGCCACCCCGTCGGCCTGGAACTGGGCCTGGGCCACCGACGTCAGGTACGAACGGTACGAACCGGTCAGCAGGTCGCCGAGGGCCAGCTGCCGGTCGGCGGCCAGCCCGATGGTGGCTGTGGCCACCCGCTTGCCCGGGCAGGTCCACAGGAACGAGGCCAGCTGCGGATCGTCGCGCTCGGTGACCGGCCGGCAGCCGGACCCCAGCACCGAGGCGTCCCGGCGCAGCAGGGCGTCGGCGGCGGGGTGGCCGGAGAGCTGCGGGGCCGATCCCGACACCGAGACGGCCGGACCCCGCCCGGCCGCGACAGCCGCCGGGTCGGACCGGGGTGCGGGCAGGGCCGGGTTACG
>JAKAXN010000531.1 GCA_021816565.1 Actinomycetes bacterium | reverse complement strand
CCGCTTCCGGGCTCCGACGTTGCAGCCACCGTTGCTACGAAGCTATCCCCACCGGGGAGCCGTCCGGGCCGGGACCTAGGTCCCGAACCGCACCACTGCGGGCGCCTCGGCGTCCGAAGGGGGCGGGTGGGCCGGTGGCGCCGGGCCTACGGGCCCTGGTCCGGTTCGGCGGCCCGCTTCGGCTCGGTCGACTTCAACAGGCCGGCCTCCCGCTCGAAGTCCCCGGCCGCGGAGAAATCCTTGTACACGCTGGCGAAGCGCAGGTAGGCGACCTCGTCCACCGCCCGCAGGCGTTCCAGCACCGCCATTCCGACCTGCTCGGAGGTCACCTCCGACCCGGCCATCCGCAGCGACTCCTCGACGTCGGCGGCCATGGCCTCTATGGCATCAGCCGACACCGGTCGGTTCTTGGCCGCCGCCCCGATCCCGGCCGCGACCTTGGCTCGGTCGAAGGGCTGGCGCTGCCCGGACCGCTTGGCCACCACGAACGGGACCTCCTCGAGCCGCTCGTAGGTGGTGAACCGCTGGCCGCAGGCCAGGCACTCCCGGCGCCGGCGGATGGCCGAACCGTCGTCGGCGGAGCGGGAATCCACCACCTTGTCATCCACCTCGGAGCAGCGCGGGCAACGCACGCCCCGACGCTATCCCGATGCCCGGGCTCTGGACGACCCGGGATCGGGCCGCGCTACCGGGAGGAACCTCCCGGCAGCGGAATGACCTGGCCCGGATAGACCGTCGCCCCGCCCACCTCTGACGCCAGCCGGTCGACCAGCGGCCGTACGTCGCCCTTGGGATCCAGCGCCCGGGCGATGGACCACAGCGTGTCACCCGGTCGAACCACCCACTCCTGGGCGCCGGCGGGGACCATGACCCGGCCGGCGGCAGCAGCACCGGTGGTGGTGAGGGGGCCACCACCGGTGCCGGCCAGCGCGGACTGCGCCGTCACCAGCACAGCCGCGATCGCGAGCAGCAGGAGGCCGGCGGCCAGGAGCCGGCGCCGGCGGTAGACCGACGGGTGGAGGCGGGGCGCCGGCACCGCCCTCAGGCGGGCGGCGACCTGCAGATCGGAGACGGTCTGGCGGGGACGGCGAGCGTCGGCGAGAACAGCAACCACTGGAGGACCTTCCTCTTGTTCGGACCGGACGGATCCGGGATGGGACTTCGGCTGTCGGACTGCAGCTGTCGGACTGCAGCTGTCGGACTGCAGCTGTCGCCCGGGTGCGAGCCCCGGGCTGTCGAGCCGGGCCTCCCTCCAGCTCTCCGCCGGCCCGGGTCGAACGCTTGTTCGGAGCCATCTCAGCACGAACGGGTGTTCCCTGTCAACAGGAATTTCGAACAGATGTTTGCCCCCGCCGGGATCACCGGGTAGCGTGAAATCGCGTAAAGGGCTCCCCGGCGGGAGCGACGGGCAGCGAAAGGAAGACGCCTTGGCCGATACGGAGCTCACCGGGAAGCGCCGGGAGATACTGGATTTCATCGCCGCCCAGATCCGCGAGAGGGGCTACCCGCCCTCGGTCCGCGAGATCGGCGAGGCCGTGGGCCTGACCTCGTCATCGACGGTCCACACCCACCTGACGACCCTGCAGAAGCAGGGATTCCTCCGCCGGGACCCAACCAAGCCCAGGGCCATCGAGGTCCGCTACGACGCCATGTCGGGGGCCCCCATCGACCGGCGTCCGGCCCGCCACGTCCCCCTGCTCGGAGAGGTGGCGGCCGGGACCGACGTCCTGGCCCAGGAGAACGTCGAGGAGCTGCTCCCTCTGCCGGAGGACTTCACCGGGGACGGATCGCTGTTCATGCTGCGGGTCCGCGGGGAGTCGATGATCGAGGCCGGGATCCTCGACGGGGACTTCGTGGTGGTCCGCCAGCAGGAGCAGGCCGAGAAGGGCGATGTGGTCGTCGCCGGCATCCCGGGGGACGAGGCCACGGTCAAGACCTATTCCCGCAGAGGGTCCAAGGTGGTGCTCAACCCGGCCAACTCGGCCATGGCACCGATGGTGTTCGACCCGGCCGACGTCCGCATCTACGGCAAGGTGGTCACGGTCCTGCGCCGGCTCTAGGGCGCGCCCGCCGGCTCCGGCCGGCCTCGCAGGTCCGGACCGCGGCGTCGCCGGACAGGCGCCTCAGCTGCTCAGGCGCCCCAGCTGCTCAGGCGCCTCAGCTGCTCAGGCGCCGGCGGTCAGGACCGTGCCCAGGCAGGCCCGGGCCCGCTCCAGATCCGAGGCGGTGACCCGTTCGTCCGCGGTGTGGGCCAGTTCCGGGTCGCCGGGGCCGAAGTTGACCGCGGGGACGCCCCGCTCGGTGAAGAACGCCACATCGGTCCAGCCCAGCTTGGCCCTCGGTCCGGCTCCGGTGCTGCGCAGCAGAGCTTCCAGCAGTGGATGCGTCAGGTTGGGCGGGGCGGCCGGGCTGGAGTCGACGACCGTGAGGGAATCACCCAGCTCCGGCTCGAGCAGCGGGCCCATCCACCCCCGCAGCTGAGCCTCGGCGCCGGCTTCGTCCCGGTCGGGGGCGAAGCGGTGGTTGACGATCAGGGTGGCCCGGTCGGGCACCACGTTGGTGGCCACCCCGGCCTCGGCGCGCACCGCCTGCACCGCCTCGCGGTAGCGGCAACCGTCGATGACCGGCCGGCGCTCCCAACCCGACGCCAGCAGGTCGAGGACCGGTCCCAACCGGTGCAGGGCGTTGGTGCCCATCCACGGGCGGGCGGTGTGGGCCCGGGCGCCGCCGAGGGTCAGCTCCACCTTGAGCACCCCCTGGCAGCCGGCCTCGATCAGCGCCCCGGTGGGCTCGCCGAGGACCGCGGCATCGGCGCGCAGCAGGGCGGGGTCGGCGTCGTCGATCTGCAGCAGCCCGTTGTGCTCGCGGGCCACCTCCTCGGCCACGTAGAACACCCAGGTCACATCGACGGTCGGGTCGGTGACGGCCTCAGCCAGGTCCAGCATCACCGCCAGCCCGCCCTTCATGTCGGCGCTGCCCAGTCCCCACAGGGTCTCCCCCTCGATGCGGGGACGGGCGTTGCCGTTGGCCGGGACGGTGTCGAGATGGCCGGCCAGCAGCAGCCGGCGGGGGCGACCGAGGTCGGTGCGGGCGATCACGTTGTCGCCGATGCGCCGCACGTCCAGCCGGCCGGTGGCCCGCAGCCGGGCCTCGACCCGGTCGGCCAGGGCCCGCTCGTCATGGCTGACCGACGGGATGTCGACCAGTGCCGCGGTGGCGGCCAGGAGGTTGCTCAGAGGGTGCCTCCGTGCTGGCGGAGGATGTCGTTGAGCTTCGACTTGTCGTGGCGGTCCCCCGGCTCGAGCCGGCGGATGACCAGCACGCAGGACATGCCGA
>JAKAXN010000530.1 GCA_021816565.1 Actinomycetes bacterium | reverse complement strand
ACAGCGAGACGCCTTCGAGAACCCCGCCCCCGGGGTGGCCCATGGGGATGGCCCCGGCCACGTGGTCGTTGATCACCGGCAGGTCGCCGCCGATGGCCTTGATCAGCCCGACCGTCACCACCAGCACCATCGCCGCGATGAAGAAATAGGTCGGGACGGCGAAGATGCGCCCGGCTTCCCGGATGCCGCGCAGGTTCCCCCATATCAGCAGGCTGACGATGATCACGGATATGACGGTGTGGTACCCGGGGGTGGCCAGCGCCGGTATGGCCGACGTGAGGGCATCGGTGCCGGCTGCGGTCTGCACCGCCACCGTGAGCACGTAGTCGATCAGCAGGGCGGAGGCGGCCAGTTGGGCCACGTTGACGCCGAAGTTCTCCCGGGCCACCACGTAGGAGCCGCCGGCCTTGGTGTAGACCATCACGACCTCCCGGTAGGAGAGGGTCACGATGATCAGCACGACCAGGATGGCCGCGGTCACCGGCAGCAGCAGCGTGAAGGCTGCCGTGCCCACGGCCGGCACCAGGACGGTGAGCATCTCCTCGGTCCCGTAGGCGGAGGAGGAGATCATGTCGCAGGTGAGCACCCCCATGGCGACGGGCTTGCTCAACCGTTCCCCCTGGAGGGCCTCGGTGACGAGAGGTGGCCCGAGCAGCTTCCGTTTCAGCCGGTAGCTGAAGGTCTCGGGGAATGCGGCCGCGGGGGGAGCGGCGGGTGCTGCCATGGACCGTATGTTCTACTACCGCTGGAAGGCCGCCATGGAGCCGGGGGCCCGGCCCGGGCACCCCGGCCCGGGCCCGGCCTCTTAGGATGGGTCGCCGTGTCGAGGCGCAGGGTGGTAGTGACCGGGATCGGCGTGGTGAGCCCGATGGGGCTCGATGCCGCATCGACCTGGGAGGGTCTGGCCGCAGGCCGCTCCGGGGTGGGCAAGATCTCCCACTTCGACGCTGGCGACTACCCGGTGCGCATCGCCGCGGAGGTCCCCGGGTTCGAGCCCGACAAGGTCTTCGGGCGGCGCCGGGCCAAGCACCTCGACCGGGTCGGGCAGATGGCGCTGGTGGCCGCCGGCGAGGCGCTGGCCGCATCGGGGCTCGACGTGGCCGCCGACGCCGAGCGGGTCGGGGCGGTGTGGGGTACCGGGATCGGCGGGATCCGCTCCCTCGAGGATGGAATGGACGTGCTCAACGAGCGGGGCCCGGAGTGGGTCAACCCCTACCTGCTGCCCATGATGATCCCCAACATGGTGGCCGGCAACGTGTCCATGGAGTTCGGGTTGCGGGGCTACAGCACCTGTATCGTCACCGCCTGCTCGGCGTCGGCCCACGCCGTGGGCGAGAGCCTCGACCTGATCCGGGCCGGGCGGGTCGACGCCGTGGTCTGCGGGGGTAGCGAGGCCCCGATCACCCGGGTCGGGGTGGCCGGTTTCGCCTCCATGAAGGCCCTCTCGACCCGCAACGACGACCCGGCGGCGGCGTCGCGGCCCTTCGACGCCGAACGGGACGGCTTCGTCATGGGCGAGGCGGCGGCGTCGCTGATCCTGGAGGAGCGGGAGCGGGCCGTGCGGAGGGGCGCTCCGATCCTGGCCGAGGTCGTCGGCTACGGGGCCACCTCGGACGCCTACCACATGACCCAGCCGCACCCGGAGGCCGACGGCGCCGTCCGGGCCATGCGCGACGCCCTGGCCGACGCCGGGATGGGGCCGGAGGCGGTGGGCTACGTGAACGCCCACGGCACCTCCACCCCGCCCAACGACCGGATCGAGACCCTGGCCCTCAAGAAGGTGTTCGGGTCGGCGGTGCCGCCGGTGTCGTCCACCAAGTCGATGACCGGCCACACCCTCGGCGCGGCCGGGGCCCTCGAGTCGGTCATCTGCGTGATGGCCCTCCAGCAGCAGTTGCTCCCGCCGACCATCAACCAGGAGCAGTCGGACCCTGACTGCGACCTCGACTACGTGGCCAACCGGGCCCGCCCGGCGTCGCTGGACGTGGCCATGACCAACAGCTTCGGGTTCGGCGGCCACAACGCCACCCTGGTCTTCAGGCGCGGCTCTTGAGGGCGGGGAGCAGGTCGTCTACCGATCCCACGTCGACGATCAGCTCGAGAGCGGCGGCCTTCATGAAGCCCTCGTCCACGTAGTGGCGCAGCAGCCGGTGGAACGGCTGCCAGAACCCGTTCACATCCAGGGTGGCGATGGGTTTGGAGTGCATCCGCAGCTGGGCCCAGGTGGTCAGCTCGGTCAGCTCCTCCAGGGTGCCGAGACCGCCGGGGAGGGCGACGAATGCGTCGGCCCGCTCGAACATGGCCATCTTGCGCTCGTGCATGGAGCGCACCTCGATCAGCTCCGTCAGGCCCGGATGGGCCACCTCGGCCCGGAACAGGCCGCGGGGGATCACCCCCGTCACCCGGCCACCGGCTCTGAGGGCGGCGTCGGCCACCTCGCCCATCAGGCCCACCGACCCGCCCCCGTAGACCAGCTGCATGCCGTTACCGGCGATCAGCTCGCCCACCTCCCGGGCCACCTCCGAGTAGACCGGGTCGGCGCCGGGGGAGGAGCCGCAGTAGACGCAGACGGCCCTCACGGGGTGACGATCACGAACAGCATGGACGCCTGGCAGGCCACCTTGCCCCCGACCCGGGCGGTGCCGTGCCCCCGGCCGGCGTTGGAGCCGAGCTGGTCGAGGACCACCTCCATCTCCAGGGTGTCGCCCGGGCCGACCTGGCGCCGGAAGCGGGCCTTGTCGATGCCGCCGAAGAGCGGCAGCTTGCCCGCGTAGCGCTCGTCGGAGAGCAGGGCGATGCCTCCCAGCTGGGCCATGGCCTCCACCATCAGCACGCCGGGCAGGGTGGGCCGTCCGGGGAAGTGCCCGGCGAAGAAGTCCTCCTCGCCGCTCAGGTGCCAGAGCCCCCTGGCCGAAGTGGAGGGCACTATTCCGGTGACCTCGTCCACGAAGAGAAAGGGCGGCCGGTGCGGCAGGACGTCGGCGGGACGGGGGAGCCCTCTGTCCACGGTCAGTGTCCCATCCCGAGTCCGCCGTCAACCGGGATCACTGCGCCGGTGACGTATCCGGCCTCGTCCGACGCCAGATAGGCGATGGCCGCCGCCACCTCCTCCGGCGAGGCCATCCGCTTAAGCGGCACCTGCTCGAGTATCTCGGCCCGGCGGGCGTCTGGCAGTGCAGATGTCATATCGGTGGTCACGAAACCCGGGGCCACCACGTTGACCGTCACCCCCCGGCCCCCGATCTCGCGCGCCAGGGAGCGGGAGAAGCCGATGAGGCCGGCCTTGGAGGCTGCATAGTTCGTCTGGCCGGGGGAGCCGGTCATGGCCACCACCGATGACACGAAG
>JAKAXN010000529.1 GCA_021816565.1 Actinomycetes bacterium | reverse complement strand
CCCGGCGCAGCCGGGCGGCCACCCTCAGCATCGACCAGCCGTAGGACCAGGGCCGCTCCCAGGGGTGCTTCTTGCCCTCCTGGCGGTTGACCTCCTCGAGCGAGAAGAACCGCCACGTGACCGTGATGTCCCGCTGCAGCCGGGCCTCACGGATCCACTTGCTGGTCTGGTACGCCCAGGGGCACATCACGTCGAAGTGGAACTCGACCGGGGTCATGCCCCAGACGCTATCCCCCGGCGGGGCCGATCCCCCGGACCCCGGTTCGGAGGGTCGGGGTGCCGGGCCGGCAGGAGGGCGGCCCGGCACCTGGACTAGCGTTTCGGCGCTTCGCCGAAGAGGAGACGGTCGCTGGTGCACTACAACTCTGGGGACACGGCCTGGGTGCTGGTGAGCGCGGCCCTGGTGCTGTTCATGACCCCCGGCCTGGCCCTCTTCTACGGGGGCATGGTCCGGCGCAAGAACGTGCTGGGCATGCTCATCCAGAACTTCGCGGTCATGGCCGTGGTCAGCCTGGTGTGGGTGTGGGTCACCTACAGCCTGGCGTTCGGCCCCGACGCCGGCGGCCTCGGCATCATCGGCACGCTGCACTTCGCCGGGCTGGGCCATCTCGACCAGGTGGTGCCCGGCTTCACCGGGGGCCACCGCATGAGCATCCCGCCGGTGGCGTTCATCATCTTCCAGATGATGTTCGCCATCATCACCCCGGCCCTGCTCACCGGGTCGGGGGCGGACCGCTTGAAGTTCGGGGCGTTCCTGGTCTTCATAGTGGCCTGGTCGGTGCTGGTGTACGCCCCCATCGCCCACTGGGTCTTCTCCCCCGACGGCTGGCTGGCCCGCCGCGGCACCGAGGACTTCGCCGGCGGGACGGTCGTGGAGCTCAACGCCGGCATGGCCGGCGCCGCCCTGGCCCTGGTCACCGGCCGGCGGCGGGGCTGGCCGAATTCGCTGATGCGCCCGCACAACATCCCGCTGACGGTGCTCGGAGGCGGGATCCTGTGGTTCGGGTGGTTCGGGTTCAACGCCGGATCGGCCCTCACCGCCAACGGGGCGGGCACCGCCTTCATCAACACCAACACCGCCACCGCCGCCGCCCTCCTGGCGTGGATCGCCGTGGAGAAGGTCCGCACCGGCAAGCCCACCACCCTGGGGGCGGTCAGCGGCGCGGTGGCCGGGGCGGTGGCCATCACCCCGGCCTGCGGTTTCGTCAACACCCTGGGCGCCACCGTGATCGGCGTGGCGGCCGGAGCGCTGTGTGCCCTGGCGGTCAGCCTGAAGTTCAGGCTGCGGCTCGACGACTCGCTCGACGTGCTGGCCGTGCACGGGGTGGCCGGCCTGCTCGGCACGCTGCTGGTCGGATTCTTCGGCACCGCCGCCTCTCTCGGGGCCAACGGCCTGTTCTACGGGGGCGGCGCCGGACTGCTCGGCCACCAGGCCCTGGCCGTGGTCACGGTGGGGGGCTACTCGCTGGTGGTCACCGCCGGCATCGCCTGGGCGGTGCGGGCCACCATCGGCCTTCGGGTCTCGGAGAACGACGAGCGGGTCGGCCTGGACATCAGCCTGTTCGAGGAGAACGCCTACGACTTCGAGGCGTCCTCCGGATCGCGGGCCACCGGGCCGTTCGGGTCCACATCTACTTCCAGGGGGACGATCTGATGCGGTTGGTCACAGCGGTGGTCAAGCCGTTCCGGCTGGAGGAGGTGAAGGCAGCCCTCCAGGAGGCCGGTATCTCCGGCATGACCGTCAGCGAGGCCCAGGGGTTCGGCCGCCAGGGCGGCCACACCGAGGTCTACCGGGGCGCGGAGTACCGCATCGATTTCGTCCCGAAGGTCCGCATCGAGGTGGTGGTCGACGACGCTGAGGTGGACCGGGTGGTGCGCCTGATCGTCGACGCGGCCCGCACCGGGCGGATCGGCGACGGGAAGGTGTGGACCACCCCGGTCGACGACCTGATCCGCATCCGCACCGGCGAGCGGGGCCCCGACGCCCTGCGGTGACCGACCGGCGGGTGCCGGTGCGGCGGCTCAGCGGCGGGCGACCCGGGCCGCCCCGGCGGTGCGCCCGGCCGCGTAGGACACCGCGCCCCCGACCCCCACGAAGAAGCCGACCGGCAGGCTGGTCCAGTAGCTGAGGGCGATGGCCGCCCACACGGTGGCCAGGGCGACGGCGATGCTGAGGGCCATGGCCGGTCCGGGCCGGTCGGACAGGTACCGGGCCGCGGCAGCCGGGCTGACCAGCAGGGTGAAGATCAGCAGCGCGCCCACCACCGGGACGGCCATGGTGGTGGCCAGGGCCAGCACCAGCAGGAACAGCGTGTCGATCCGGGCGGCGGACACCCCCCGGGCCTCCGCCACCTCCGGGCTCACCGACGACAGCAGGAGGGGCCGGTACAGCACCGCCACCGCCAGGAGGCTGGCCACCGCCAGCAGCGCCATGGCGAGCAGGTCAGTCCCCGACACCCCGAGCAGCTGACCGAAGAGCAGGGCGTACACCTCCGGGGCGTAGGCGCTCCCCAGCGACAGGAACAGCGCCCCCAGCGCCAGCATGGTGACCACGGCCAGGGCGGTGGCCACGTCGTGGCGGGCCCGCCGGCCCAGGGCGGCGATGCCGAGCGCCCCGGCCAGCGCGAACACCCCCACACCGAGCAGCGGGCTGGCCCCGATGACCGTGGCCCCGGCGGCGCCGGCGAACGCCCCGTTGGGCAGGGCGTGGGCGGCGAAGGCCGACCCCCTCATCACGGTGAAGAAGCCCACCACGCCGGCCACCACCGCCACCAGGGTGGCCGCCTCCCAGGCGTTGACCATCAGCCCGGAGAACATTCAGCGCCTCCCCCGCCGCTTCCCGGCGGCGGCCGCCGCCAGGTAGGCGACCAGCACGGTGACCACCACGAAGAACGAGACCGGCCACCCCTGGTGGTACGGCGGCCAGTAGTAGCTCTCCCAGGACAGGGCGATGCCCACCCAGGTCGCAGCGATGCCGATCCCGGCTGCCGCGAGCACCGCGGCGCCCGGGCGGCGGGTGACGCGCAGCGCGGCGGCGGCGGGGCCCACCAGCAGGGCGGTGGACAGCACCGCCCCGATGGTGACGGCCGAGAGGGACACGGCCAGGGCCAGCGCCAGCAGGTACGCCGCCCCGAGCAGGCCGACCGGTAGTCCCCGGGCGGCCGCCAGCTCCGGGCTGACCGACGACAGGAGCAGGGGCCGGTACAGGACGGCCAGCACGGCCAGGGCCACGACCGAGGCCACGGCCACGAACGGGACGGTGCCCGACCCGATGGCGAAGATCGAGCCGAACAGCACCGTGATGGTGGCGCCGGTGGTGCTCGAGGTGGTCTGCAGGTACAGGAAGAG
>JAKAXN010000528.1 GCA_021816565.1 Actinomycetes bacterium | reverse complement strand
TAGCCTGTAGAACTCTGGAAGCACCGAGGAGGGGTGCGAGAGCGGCCGAATCGGCACGATTGGAAATCGTGTGTGGGGCAACCCACCGTGGGTTCAAATCCCACCCTCTCCGCTCAGGGCCCTCACGCAGGTGGGGGCCCTGAACTATCACCAGGCCGCTCGGGGCCGGCCCGAGGAGGTCGGCTCCGCCGCCACCCGGCAACGGCCAGCCGGCCGCACCAGGACCGGACCTCCCTGGTCGCGGCGGCTACCATCACCGGCCCGATGGCGGGACACACAGGGAAATTCGGCTGTTCGACCGTCGCGGCCGGGACCCTGGCCGTGGTGGGGCTCTCGGCGTGCGGAGGCGGTTCGGGCCCCGCCAGCGGGGCGGCGGCGCCCTCCACCATCGCCGTACCGGCCACGACGGTGGCGGCCCCGAAGACCACGGCGGTGGCGACCACCGCACCGCTCAGCACGGCGCCGGCCACCACCACCCCGGCGGCGACGGCGGGCGCGGCGCTGGCCCGGTTCCCGGAACCGGTGCGCTCCGCCCTGACCATGCTGGCCGGGCGCACCACCGTGCCCCTGGCCGGCCCCACCCGCCTCGACACCACGGCGCCGGTGTCGGCCACCGCCGGCTACGGATCCGGGGCGGACCGGGGGGACACGTCGCTGGCGCCGGCCGCCGGCGGATACCTGGTCGCCCTCTACGTCTGCCCCCGCGGGCGGGCCCACCCGGTCAACGATCCCCGCATCGCCGGCGACTGCGAGGGGGCGGCCACCACCCTGGGCGGCTTCGCCGGGCGGCCGGAGCCGTCCCCCGCCGCCGCCGTGGCCGCCCTGCCGGCCGTGGTCAGCCCGACCGGCGGCCCCGGCGGGGCTGACGCCTCGCCCTGCCCGGCCGGGTCCCCCACCACCGTGGTGGACCGCCAGCCCGTTGCCACCTGCGGCACCATCGCCGGGGTGCCCGGCCCGGCCACCGTCAGCTGGAGCGAGGGTGAGTGGACCATCGTCTACAGCATGGGCAACGGCATGACCGTGACCGAGGCGGTTGGACCGCTGATCCGGCGCCTCGACACCGAGCTGCTACCGGCCCACCCGGGCCGCATCTTCGTCGAGGAGGGCGGCGACGGCGAGCACACCACCGCGGCCTGGGCGGCCGGGTCGGCCGTCTACTCCGTGTTCGACTACCACGACGCCGTCGGCGCCGCGGACCTCGCGGTATCCACGCGCCTCGCCTCATAGCGGCGCCGCCCTCGGCGACCGGCCAGTGGGGCGCCGGACCGCCCGGCCAGGTAGCGCGCCGCCAGGGCCCAGCCCCGCTTCTCCTGAGCGGTCAGCTGCCCTCGTGGCGGGGGTGGCGGACCACCACCACCGGGCAGGCGGCGTGGGCCACGCAGTGCTCGCTGACCGAGCCCAGGAGCATGCCGGCGAACTGGCCGTGGCCGCGGCTGCCGAGCACCAGCAGGTCGGCGTCTTTCGACAGCTCCAGCAGCACGGGGGCCGGGTGACCCTCGGCCACCACCGTCTCCACGGTTATGCCGGGCTCGGCGCCGAGCACCTGGGATACCTCCTCCTCGAGGACCTGCCGGGCGTCCTTCTCGAAGTCCAGGCCCTCGGGGAGGGGCGCCATGTAGGCGGCGGTCGGGATCTCCCACGACAGCACCACCTTGAGGGGCGAGCCGGTCAGCCGGGCCTGCCGGGCGGCCCACTTCAGGGCGTCCCGGGACGGGTCAGATCCGTCTATGCCCACGACGATGGTTCCGGCGGCGGTGGCGGCGTTGTCGGTTGAGCTCACGGGATCCCTGGCCTCCAGGCATGCGGTTGTCGACGGCGGTCACGCTACCCGGGGCCGGGGCTGCGGCGGTCCGGCCGCAGAGGTCGGGGGCTGGTCGGCGGCGGGGCTCGGCGCGCCAGGTGCTCTCCGAGCGGGGGCCTGGGTCGGCAGCAACTCCGCCACCATGTCCTGCCCGGAGCTGAGGGCCCGGGTCAGGAGCTTCACGGCCTGGTCGTCGTCGCCCTGCTCGATGGCCCATTTGGCGGCCGCCACGTGCTGGAGGATCGAGTCGCTGAGCTCGATCCCCTCCCTGTAACGGCGGTTCTTCTCCTCCACCAGCAACCGCCGGCGTTCCTGGTCGAGAGCCACGAGGGTGGCCCTCTCGGTCTGATCCGAGGCCCGGCCCAGCAGCCCGCCCAGCAGGAAGATGGCCGCGGCCCGGCCGATCCAGCCATCGAAGCCGACCTGATCGGCGCTGGAGAACACGGCGAACAGCCCGAAGGCCACGTAGGCGGCGGCCGCCGCGGCCAGACCGCCGACCGTCCCGAAGGTGACAGCGGCCAGGCCGACGGGCAGCACGTAGAGCAGGGCCAGGGCGTTGGCGGCCTCCTTGTCGAGGAACTGCACCGCCAGGATGGCCACCGACGACACCGAGATCACCGCGGCGGCCACCCCGGGGTGGGCCCGGAACCACGGGACCCCGCCGGGCGGGCGGGGCGGCGGGGCGGTGCTCGATCCCCGGCCTCGAGCCCCTTCGGAGCGACGCCGGAGGGGGCGGGTGAAGCGGGCGGTGGCGCCACGGTCGCCGGGGGAAGTGGGCATCGGAGCTGCTCAGTAGGTGGCGGCCGGACGGGCGGGAACGGTGGCGATCTCGTTGATGCGGTCCCAGCTGTCGGCCGGGAGGACCTGCAGGGCGTAGGGGAACAGGTCGTTGTCCTCGCTCTGGGCGTGGCGCTCCAGGTCGGCCAGGGCGGCCCGCAGCCGGTCGGCGTCGGCGGCCAGGCCGGGCGAGGCCAGCATTGGCCGCAGCCTCCGGTGGTCGGCCACCAGCCGGGCCATCTCGACCGGGGCCTCGCCGGCGGCGGTCATCTCGGCGAACAACCCGGCCTCCTCCCCGAGCGAGTGGGCCTCGAAGCGCTCGGCGACCTCGGCCACCAGCGAGCCGGCCGTCTCGATGTCGCCGGCGTCGAGCGCCTGGAGGGCCCGGTAGGCCAGATCGGCGATCATGGCGTGGTCGTCCATCAGCGCGGTGATCAGCGGCTCGGCCTCACATCCGCAGTAAGAGCACATGGGCCTTCCCTCCACAACGGCTCCGCTGGACGGGCGTCCGCAGCGGCCTGGCCCATGGTGCCCCGGCCCGGGTGGGTCCCCGCAGGGTCGAACGTCCTATTAGGGAGAAGCGGCCCCGCCGTCCGGAGAGACCGGAAAGAGGGCCTTTCGGCCCTGACCGGTCCCCCGGGCCGGACGGAGAATGTGATCGCTGTAACAAGCACAGGCCGGATGGTCCGGCCGGAACGGAGCCCAAGATGCGTCGCAAGACCTTCGACACCCTTCTCACAGCCGGCGGGCTGGTGGTGACCATCGTGTTGATC
>JAKAXN010000527.1 GCA_021816565.1 Actinomycetes bacterium | reverse complement strand
GGTGTTCTCCACCAGGAACTCCTGGCGCTCCCGCAGCTCGGCGTCGGAGAGCTCCCGGTAGTACTCGTTGAGCGAGACGATGCCGAACGCCACGTGGCGGGCCTCGTCGGACATCACGTAGCGCAGCAGCTTGGCCAGCAGCGGCTCCGAGGTGCGCCGCAGGAGATCCCCGAAAGCGGCCAGCGCCAGGCTCTCGATGATGATCTGCATGCCCAGATAGGCGATGTCCCAGCGGCTGTCCTCGAGCAGGCCGAAGATCTGGCCCTGCAGGAACGGGGACATGGGGTAGGCCTCGCCGATCTTCTCCCTCAGGTAGCGGGCGAACACCTCGGTGTGGCGGGCCTCGTCCATGGTCTGGGTGGCGGCGTAGTACTTGGCGTCAATCCACGGGACCGTCTCGACCAGCTTGGCCGCGGTCATCATGGCGCCCTGCTCACCGTGCATGAACTGGCTCAGCTGGGCCTTGAACATCTCCAGGCGCAGCTGCATGAACTCCCGCTCCCCCCAGTTGGCCAGCGGAGAACCGGGTAGCTCGGCCGCCTTGCGGACCAGGACCAGGATGGGCGGCTCCTCGTTGGTCACCTTCTCGGGGTCCACATCGGTCGACCAGTCGAGGTCGGTGACGCTGTTCCACTGGGAGGCGGCCGCCTTGTTGTACAGCGTGACCAGTTGGGGCCGCTCGCGCTCGTAGCTCCAGGTGAACAACCGGTCGGCGTGGTCGTGCACCACCCGCACCGGGTGCTGATCAGTCGGGTCGGACGTCTCGAGCGTCGTCATCAAGTCCCCCCTTGGCTGGTGACCCTTTGACGATATCGCTGTTAAGCGATCCGGCGGGGGCGTTCTTGGCCCGCAACCGGCTGACCAGGCCCACACCGGGCAGATCGGAGAGCCTGGTCATGGTGTCGTCCATGACGTGCATCAACCGGTCGACGGAGGTGGCGATGGACGCCACCTGGGCCTGGGTCTGGCCGATGACCTCGAGGGCCGGCACGGCATTGCGGTTGACCGCGTCCAGCACCGCCGGAAGGCTGGAGATGAGCTCCTCGTCGAGCAGCGGCACCAGCGCCTCCAGCCGGGGGGCCAGGGCGGTGAGCGGTCCCTCCAACGGTTCGGTCAGGCGGTCGAGCCGCTTCACCAGCTTGTCCAGCCGGGCCACCGTGGCGGCGAAGCTGGTGAGCGAGCGGTTGAGCAGCGCTATCGACTCGGGCAGGGCGACCAGCGCCTCGACCTGCTCGGTCCCCACCCTGACCAGGTCGTTGACCGTCGGGATCCTCACAGGGCAGAACCTAGCCCTTGGCCGCACCCCAGTTCTCGCCCCACGACAGGTTGACTGTCAGGGGGACCCTCAACTCCACCGCCCCGGTCATGGCCTCGAGGACCGTGGCCGCGGCCGCCTCCTCCTCGGCCGGGGGGACCTCGACGATCACCTCGTCGTGGACCTGCAGGACCAGCCGGCTGTCCAGGCCGGCCGGGCGCAGGCGGGCGTCGAGGCGGACCAGCGCCACCTTGAAGATGTCGGCGGCCAGGCCCTGGATGCCGGCGTTCATGGCCTGGCGCTCCCCGGCGGCGCGGACCTGGTAGCGCCCGGACTGCAGCTCGGGGATCTGGCGGCGCCGGCCGAACAGGGTCTCGGTGTAGCCCCGGTCCCGGGCCTCGGCCACCACCTGGTCCATGTAGGCCCGCACCGCCGGGAACGCCTCCCAGTAGGCCCGCAGGATGGCCGACGCCTCCTCCACCGGGATGGCCAGCCGGGAGGCCAGGCCGTACGCCTCCATCCCGTAGGCCAGACCGTAGGAGACCATCTTGGCCTTGGAGCGCATGGCGATGGTGACCTCGCCCGGCTCCACCCCGTAGATGCGGGCGGCGGTGACGTTGTGGATGTCGGTGCCGGTGCGGAACGCCTCGATCAGCGCCGGCTCGTCGGCCAGGTGGGCGATGACCCGCAGCTCGATCTGGTTGTAGTCGGCGACCAGGAACCGGCACCCCTCGGTGGGGATGAAGCACTGCCGGAACCGGCGTCCCTCCTCGCTGCGGATGGGGATGTTGTGCAGGTTGGGCTGGTCGGAGCTGAGCCGCCCGGTGCGGGCCACCGTCTGGTTGAACGTGGCGTGGATCCGCCCGTCGGGGCCGACCTCGGCCAGCAGGGACTCCCCGTAGGTGGAGCGCAGCTTCTCCACCTCCCGGTACCGCAGCAGGGCCTCGACGATGGGGTGCTCGCCCCGCAGCTTCTCCAGCGTCTGGGCGTCGGTGGAGTACCCGGTCTTGGTCTTCTTCTGCGGGGTGAGCCCCAGCTTGTCGAACAGGACCTCCCGCAGCTGCGGGGTGGAGTTGACCGTGAACTCGACCCCGGCCAGGTCCTGGATCTCGGCCTCGAGCCGCTTGGCCTCGCCGGCCAGCTCCGAGGCCAGCAGCTCGAGCGCCGGGACGTCCACGCGCACCCCGGCGTCCTCCATCTCGGCCAGCACCCGGACCAGCGGCCGCTCCAGCTCGTCGTAGAGCCGGGACATGCCCCGGGCCGACAGCGCGGCCCCGAGCGGCTCGACCAGGCGGGCCACCGCCGCAGCCCGGCGCGCCGCCGTCTCGGCCGGGTCCTCGGCCGTCCCCATGAGGTCCAGCTGGCCGGCCGGGGTGGCGCCGGGCGGGGCCAGCTCCACGCCGGCGTAGCGGGCGGCCAGGTCCTCCAGCAGGTACTGGTCGCCGGCCGGGTCCACCAGGTAGGCGGCGATGGCCGGGTCGAGCTCCAGGTTGGAGAAGGTGATCCCCCGGGCCATCAGCCCCCTCATCAGGGCCTTGGCGTCATGGGCCGACACCCGGCACCCGTCGGGTCCCATCACCGCGTTGAGCGCGGCAGCGACCCGGGGCTCGTCCACCCGCTCACCTTCCACCCACACCGCCTCCACCGGGTCACCGGCGGGCAGCGCCACGAACGCCAGGCCCAGCAGGTCGGACCGGCCCTCCCGGCCGGACCAGGCCCCGGACACGGCCAGCGGGGTGGCCGCCGACGCCCAGGCGTTGAGCCGCTCTATCACCGACGCGGCGTCGCCGGGGCGCTCCAGCGCCACCTCGATACCGGTGGTGGGACCGCCAGCCGATGGGGCCGCCCCTTTGTCCCCGCCGGTGGCCTCCATGAAGCGGTCCCAGAGCGAGCGGAACTCGAGGAAGTCGAACAGGCGGCGCAGCTCCTCCAGGTCCCAGCCGCCCAGGGCCGCCTCTTCGAGGTCGACGGTGACCGGCACGTCGCGCACCAGCGGGGTCACCGCGGCGTTGGCCCGGACCTGCGCCTCGCTGTCGGCCAGGCTCTGGCGCAGCTTGGGGGTGAGCTCGTCGAGATGGGCGTAGATCCCGTCGAGGTCGC
>JAKAXN010000066.1 GCA_021816565.1 Actinomycetes bacterium | reverse complement strand
CCCCGAACTCCGTCAGCAACCGGGACTTGCCGATGCCCGGGTCCCCCACGACCATCACCGATCGGGCCGGGCCGGACGTGACCGCCCTCCAGTGACGATCCAACCACCCCAGCTCGTCGACCCTCCCCACGAGCGGCGTGTGGGCCCGGCGGCCGGGTCGCACCCGGGCCGGCCTGCGGCCCATCACCCGGTAGGCCACCCCGGCCCGGGACGGGACCGCCGACAGCTCGAACAGATTCCCGAACCGTTCCGCCACCGCGGTGCTGGCCAGGACCTCTCCGGGCCCGGTGGCGGCCCGGAGTCGGGCTGCCACCTCGGCCAGGTCGGCCAGGTCGGCGAAGGGGTCCCCGGCGGTCCGGCCGGGACCGGCGGGCGCCGCCGCGGTGTGCACCCCGACGTGGGCCCGCAGATCGGCCGCCCCGAACGGGGCCGGGAGGGTGGCGCTCAGGCGGTCCACGGCCCGCACCACGTCCATCGCCGCGGACAGGGCGGCCCGGCCGTCCCCGTCCCCGGGATGGCCCCGGCCGAAGCAGGCCACGGCCAGGTCGCCCTCGAAGCCGATGACCGTCCCGCCGTGCTCGGCGACGATGCGGGTCACCGCCTGCTGGTAGGCGCCGAGCACCACCGGCCAGTCAGCCGGACCGACCTCGGCCCGGCGCCGGCGGGGGCCACCGAGTCCCACCGCCACCACGGTGACCTCCCCGGTCCGCCGGGAGGCCATCAGCCAGATCGGCGGTGACCGGTCGCCGGTCCACGCCGCCACGTCACCTGCACCGCCGCCATGGCCTGATCATACGGTCGCCCGGGCCCGGTACCCCGCTCCGCCGCCGCTGGCCCCGAATTGGAGAAAAGGGATTTTCCGGGCAGACGGCGAATCCTGTCACAGCGAAACGCGAAGCGGGACGGGGTGCCGATCGGCACCACGCCCGGTCACAGCCACGAACCTTGGGGGAGGGACATGGCGCAGGTGCGATTCCGGCGGCCACGCAGGATGGGGAGCCGATCGGGGAGGGCGACCGCCGTGGGGATGGTGATCGCGGTGCTGGCCGGGGGATGCGGCGCGCGGCTCACATCAGCCCAGATGGCGGCCCTCGACGGCCCCACCGCCACCACGACCGGCCCGGCGGCGGGCCCGGCGGCCGGCTACAGCGGCACCGCGACGGGCGGGGCCGGGTCCCCGGCCGCGGCGGTGACCCAGCAGGCGTCGACCGGCGGCGGGGCGGCCCCGACCGGGTCGGCCGCCGCCGCCGGCGCGGTCACATCGGGACCGGCCACCGCGGTCGGGGCGGCGCCGGCCCAGGGGCGGTCCACCGCCCCGACCGGCTCGTCCGGCACCCCGTCGGCCTCCAGACCCGGAGCGGTCATCGCGGCGTCGAACCCGCTGGCCGGCCCCGGCGGCCGGATGTGCCCGGCCGGCGCCCCCGGCTCCGGTCCGGGGGTCACCGCCAGCACGGTGACCGTCGGCAACATCGCGACGATCAACGGCCCGGTGCCGGGCCTGTTCGCCGGTGCCCGCTACGGAACCGAGGCGGTGGCCGCCTACATCAACTCCATGGGCGGTCTCTGCGGCCGGAAGGTGGTCGTGGACTCCGCCGACGACCAGTTCGACCAGGCGACCGATCAGAACGAGGCGGCCACCATGGCCGACAACGTGATGGCCTTCGTCGGGTCGTTCTCCCTCCAGGACGGCGGGATCCCGGCCGGGGCCCCGAACGTGCCCGATATCGGGGAGACCCTCTCCGCGGCCCGGGCCAACTCGCCGGAGAACTTCTCGCCCCAGCCCAACCCCCCCGGCTACATCACCGGGCCGTACGTCTACCTGAAATCCCTCCCGCAGTACGCGGCGGCCAGCCAGCACATGGCCCTGCTGGTCGAGAACACGCCCCAGACCGCCGCCGAGGGACAGTACCTGGAGAACGCCCTCAAGTCGGTGGGCTACCACTTCGTCTTCACCGACACCACGCTGCAACCCACCGATCCCACCTTCAACGGTGACGTGCAGAAGATGAAGGCGGCCGGGGTGACAGGTGTGGTGTTCGAGGCCACCGGCACCATCATCGGCCAGCTGGCCAACGCCATGTACCAGGCGGGCATGAAGATCGTGCTGGGCAACTACTGCGCCTCCGCCTACGACCCCGCCTACATCAAGAACGCCGGGCCCGGCACGGCCGGCACGATCCTGGAGCAGACGCTGGCGCTCTACGACGGCGAGGACGCCGCCTCCGTCCCGATGGTGGCCACGCTCGACCAGTGGTACAGCCGGGTCAACCCGGGCCAGGTCCCCGATCTGTACGCGACCTACGCCTGGCTGTCCGGGCTCCTGTTCGCCCAGGCGGTCAACGAGGGCGGTGCGCTCACCCGCACGGCCCTCAAGGCCGGCCTGGACCAGATAACCAACTTCACCGGCGACGGGCTGGCGGCCCCGGCCAACCCGGTGGCCAAGACCCCGCCCAACTGCTGGTTGCTCATCGACGTGAAGGACGGCCACTTCGTGCGGGATCCCTCGACACCCGCCGGTTTCAAGTGCTCGCCCTCCGGCTTCTACCGGGCCTCGTAGCTACCGGGTCCAGCCGAACCTAGGAGGAGACGAACACCGAGAAGGTGCCCGGCGCCACGAACGTGTTCGGGTAGCGACCGGTGGCCGGGTCCGGAACGGAAGGCAGGCCCAGGAGGTTGTTGAGCAGCGAGGCGTTCTGGGCGCTGCAGTACGGGGTCCCCGGGTAGCCGGGGGCCGGCCTGGTGCTGTGGCGGCCCGGGGCCGGGTCGGGGACTATGGCCCCCACCGGGAAGTCATTGGCCACCAGCGTGGCCTGAGCCGAGGTGATCGGGCCGGTCACCGGCCGACCACTGAGCAGGCCGCTCTTCCCGGTGGTGAGGGTGAACTGCGAGGTGGCTTCCGCCGGGGTCAGTCCGGTGGCGGCGATGTCGCTCACCCCCTGGGTGGCGGCGTCACCGATGACCAGCGTGCACGCCGCGCCGGCCCCGGAGGTGACGCTCGACTGGAGGTTGCCGAGCAGGCTCTGCAGCGACGGTGGCAGGGTCACCCCGGTCGTGGGTCCGAGCTGGGACGCCAGGGCGGCCAGGGCCGGGCCGTAGTCGGCGGTGGACTTGGCCCCGCCGTAGAAGAGCACTTCGAGGCCACCGTTGGCGGCCGGCTTCCTCTGGATCTGGGCCGTCAGCTGGCCGTCCACGGCGCCGTAGGCGCTCACTATCGGGAGACCCGGGATGCCGGTGATGCCGAGCGCCACGTTGATCTGGTCCGGGTAGAAGACGAAGTCGTCGTTGAAGGTGCTGTCACTTCCACTGCCGTATGCCCCGCCGATGGTCCCGCTCTCACCCGGCAGCCGTACCAGCCCGCAGGCGTAGGCGTGGATGGTCCCGTAGGTCTCACCGGTGACCGGGTCGGTCTGCACGGGTCCGCCGAGGGTCACCGTGACCAGACTGTTGGCGATGCTCAGGTACCCTCCCTCGCGCACCCCGAGCGGCGAGGTGCGGCCCACGGTGGCGGTGAAGGGGATCTCGTAGGGGGTGGGCGCGGCGCTGCGGGGCGTCCCGGGGGCGGGGAAGGTCTCGTCCGGGCACGGCAGGTGCCGGCCGTCGGGCAGTACGACGGCCGGGCCGGGAGAGCTGCTCGCCGACGCCGCCGGCACCGGAGCGCAGACCAGCCCGGCGGTGGCCCCGATGACCGCCGCCACCCGCCGGTGGGACCGTCGCCTGCGGTGCGCCCCTCCGGCACCGTCCCCGAACGTTGCGACGTCCTGAGCGCCCATCCCAGCCTCCCCCGATCAGGCTCCCGACACCGGCCCACCGCCGCCGCCGGCGGGAGTGGGCCGGTCTCCGCACCACTACAGCTACCGCTTCGCTCTGCTCGGTCAGTACTTCGACGGCCGCCCGGGCAAAACCTTCCAACCCGGACGCCAACTGTCCTCCAGGGGTTCCAGGATGACCTCCGTGGACCAACCAGGAGGAGTGACCATGACAGAGACCGACCGCCGGCCCGCCCTGCTGCACTCGTACGAGCACGCGGCCCGGGTGGTGGAGGCCGTCAGCAGCACCCAGCTCGGGCTTCCCACCGCCTGCCCGGACTACGACGTGCAGGCCCTGATCGACCACCTCGTCGGCGCCGGGTTCCGGGCCGCGGCCCTGGGCCGGGGCGAGCCCCCGGGCTCCGGGGAGTTCCCGGCGGTGACCCTGGCCGAGGCACCCGACCGGCTCCGGCGGGCGGCCGAGGAGGCGGAGTCGGCCTGGTCCGACGACGCCAGCCTGGCCCGGACCGTCACCATGCCGTGGGGTGAGACGTACCGGGGGTCCACGCTGGTGGACATGTACCTGGCCGAGCTGGCCTGCCACGCCTGGGATCTGGCTGCGGCGACCGGGCGGCGGGACGCCCTCGACGCGGACCTGGCCCCGGTCGCCCTCGACGCGGCCCGGGCCATGCTGCAGCCGCAGTACCGCAACCTGGCCGGCGAGGGCTCGCCGTTCGGCTCGGAGGTCCCCGCCCCCGAAGGTGCCGACGGGTGGGACCGCCTGGCCGCCTTCATGGGTCGCCGGCCGGGGGTCGGGCCGGCGTAGGCCGGTAGCGTGGAAGGGGTGAGCATCTACGCCATCGGAGACCGCATCCCCGAAATCCACGAGACGGCCTTCGTGCACCCCGACGCCACGGTGATAGGAGCGGTACGGCTGGGGCCGCGCGCCAGCGTGTGGCCCCAGGCCGTGCTGAGGGGCGACTACGGGATGATCACCATCGGCGAGGCCAGCAACGTCCAGGACGGGGCGGTGATACACGCCACCTCCGAGCTCGACACCGTCGTGGGCGACTGGGTGGTGATCGGCCACCTGGCCCACCTGGAGGGCTGCACCGTCGAGGACCGGGCTCTGATCGGGGTGGGATCGGCGGTCCTCCACCGGGCCCGGATCGGCGCCGGCGCCACCGTCGGAGGGGGGGCGGTGGTGACCAACAAGATGGACGTCCCGGAGCGGGCCCTGGCGGTGGGCGTGCCGGCGGTGATCAAGGAGGGCCGGTCCGACCCGGACCTGATCCGGGCCATGGCCGAGGTGTACGTGCACAACACCGAGCGCTACCGGGACGGGCTGCGCCGCCTGGACTAGGGCGGAGGGATACGAGCCTTTCGTCGCATTCCGGTCCTGCCGGATCCGGGCCTCCCGGCGGGTACGGGAAAAAGGGGGCTATTCCCGCCCGCCCGGGCCGCCGATAGTAGAGGTCATGATCCCGATGGCGGGGAGTGGGGGCGGGGCCGGGCCGGCACCGGCTGCAGCGCAGCGGGCCGACCGCGACCTGCGGCCGGTCCCGACCGGACCCCGGGAGACGGCCGGACTGACGATGCGACTGATAGTCGAATTCGTGCGGGCTCAGCTGGGAGATGCGGCAGTGGCGGAGATGCTGGCCCTGGCCGGTGAGACCCGTCCGGTCCGGGAGCTCGAGGACGAGAGACTGTGGTCGTCCTACGCCCAGAAGATCCGGCTGTTCGAGGCGGCAGCCCAGGTAACGGGCCGACCGGACGTGGCCCGGGCCATCGGGGAGACGGTACTCGGGTCGTCGGTGGGCAAGTCCCTCCGGATAGCGCTGGGCCTGCTCGGGTCCCCGGCCACCGTGGTGCGGGCCATCGCCCGGGCCAACGGCAAGTTCTCCACCGTGGGGAGCATGCGGGCCGAGCAGGTGACCTCGGCCAACGCCACCGTCTTCTACCGGGTCCGCGACGAGTACGCCCCCAGCCGCTTCGACTGCGACTACACCGCCGGCCTGCTCACCCAGGTGCCGGTCCTCTTCGGCCGCCCGCCGGCCTCCGTCGAACACCCTCGCTGCCAGGTGCACGGTGCCGCCGAGTGCGAGTACCAACTCAAGTGGCAACGGCGCAACGGGCGGTTGCGGCTGCACCGGGACCGCTCGGTCGCGGCGGAGGCGCTGCTCGACCGGCTGCGCCAGCTCCAGGCCACGCTCAGCGACCTGGTGGCCAGCACCGACGTCGAGGAGGTCATCGACGCCATCGCCTGGCGGGCCGGCTCCGCGGTGAACGCCGAGCGGTTCGTGCTGGCCGCCCGGGTCAGCGCCGACCAGCCCCCCCGGGTCCGCGCCGACGGTTTCGGGCCCGACCAGGCCGAGTCGCTGGCCTCTGACCTCCTGGCCGGCCGGGACGTGGAACTCGCCGGGCACTACGTGCTCAGCGCGGACTTCCGGACCTCCACCCGCTCCTACGGGACGCTGGCCGTCTTCGCCCGCTACGAGTTCCTGGACTACGAGGCCACGCTGCTCGAGTCCTACGCCGGACTGGCGGCCACCGCCCTGGAGGCCGTCACCGCCGTGGCCGACGCCGAGGACCGGCGCCGCACCGCCGAGACCCTGCTGGATCTGGCCAGCCAGCTCCAGCAGGCCCGCACCAGGGAGGAGATCTCGGCGGCACTGGCCCCGGCCGCCCGTACCGTGGTGGCCTCCGACGTGGCCACCACCCTGCTCTTCGACGAGGAGGGGCGGGCCCTGCGCGTCCTCGGCCACTCGGGCTGGCCGCAGGACCTGGTCCCCCTCCTCCCGGAGGTGACCATCGGATTCGCCGACACCGGCGAGCTGGCCCGGATGCTGGCCAACCCCGAGGCCCCCCTGGTGTACCGGGATGACTGCGACGACCCGTTCCTCCGGGGGCTGCTGGCCCGCTTCCGCACCCGGCTGATCGCCGTGGTGCCGGTGCGGGGCTCCGACGGGGTGCACGGCGTGCTCCTGGCCGGATGGGCCGCCGGCTCCCCGGTGCCGAACCTCTCCCCGGCGCTGTTCGACAAGCTCGCGGCCCTGGCCGGGCAGGCCACCAACGCCCTCGACAAGTTCGAGCTCATGGACCGGGTGCACCGCCAGGCTGCCAGCGACCCGCTGACCGGCATCGCCAACCGGAGGGTGCTCAGCGACCGGCTGGAGGCGGAGATGCGGGACCGCTGCGGCGAGAGGCGACCGGCGCTGCTCTTCATCGACCTGGACGGTTTCAAGCAGGTCAACGACAGCCTGGGCCACGCCGCCGGCGATCAACTGCTCCTGACCGTGGCCAGCCGGCTGCGCAACAGCGTCCGGGCCGAGGATCTGGTGGCCCGGTTGGGTGGGGACGAGTTCACCGTGCTGCTGTCGTCGGTGCCGGGGCCGGAGGAGGCCCTCGATGTGGCCAACCAGCTCCTGTCGGTCCTCTCGGAGCCGATCGTCATCGGCCACCAGGCGATGGACATCCGCTGCAGCATCGGAGTGGTGGTCATCGACTCCGGTGACCACAGCTCCAGCGAGATCCTCTCGGCCGCCGACGCCGCCATGTACGGCGCCAAGAAGTCCGGGGGTAGCCGCTGCGCCCTCTCCACCGGGGCGGTGCTGCGCCCGGCTGTCTGAGCCGCCCCTCACGCCTGAGCCCCCGGCCGGTCCGGACACCGTATCGTCACCGATAGTTGGGGTTCCGTTGGGTTTGTGGTGTTCTGCCCCACCCATCATGGAGCCGGTTCGCAGCCCCCGCCGGTGCCAGGGGCAGACGTCCCGGCCCAACGGTCGGGACGGGCGCCGGCAGGGGACGCGAGCCCTCCGGCCCGAGGTTCGCTCGGGACGCCAAACGACCGCAGAGGAGAAGCGAGCCCGGTTTCCCGAAGGGGCGGAGGGAAACCGGGCTCATCAGGTCCGCCGGCCAGGGGCAGTAGCCACGAACCGCTTCTCTGACTCCTGTTATAGCCCTCCGCACCCCGGTTGTTACACCGGGCGGGGATTTTTTCCCGGAATGACGGCTCAGGGCGCCAGGAGCGGCACCACCACCTCCGACAGGAACGCCCGCAGGTCCCCCGGCGGGGGAGCCACGATGCACGTGGCCGCCACCCGGGTCATCCACCCGGCCACCACCGCCGGGTCCCGCCGGGCCAGCACCCCGGTCGTCATGGCCGTCTCCATGGCCGGCGCCACCGATGCGACCACCCGGTCGATCATGGCCGGCAGATCCGCCACCAGGGTGCCGACCAGGTGCATCTCGTCGGCCAGGACCTTGCGCACCACCGGGTCGGCCCGCACCATCTCGATCAGCTCGGCGAGCAGCACGGCCACCGACTCGGCCGTGGGACGGGCCCGGCCGGCCCGGCGGAGGGCCTCGGCGACGATGCGGTTGACGGCCCGGGCGTTGACCAGACCGAGCATGGCGTCCACGGTGCCCACCTGCCGGTAGACGGTGGTCCGGTTGACCTTCATCTCGGCCGCCACGTCCTGAACCGACGTGCGGCTCACCCCGTAGCGGACGAAGCAGCGCACCGCGGCGTCGAGGTACGGGTCGAGGGCCGCCGGCGGGGGCTCGGGCAGCCCGCCCACGCTCACCTCGAACCCCGGGCTGCGGGCGGCCGTGCCGTCACCCCACTCGGCCATGGCCCCAGTATGCCATCGTGCGACAACGGCGCTGCGCTGTCGCAGCTGAGCTCCCGCTCAGGCCCGGCGGGACATGAACGCCAGGGGCAGGGCCGATCCGGCCGACCGGTCGAGGGTGGCGATCCGACGGCCGGGCTGGACCGCGTCCTTCGCCGGCCGCAGCCGGTCCCCCAGGAACGCGGCGGTGGCGGCGAGGTCCGAGACGGTGAACGCCAGGCCCCAGAAGCGGGCCGCGCCGGGCTCGGGGCGGCCGGGCGGCCCCACCACCTCCACGACGGTATCGCCGAGCTTGAAGAAGGCCTGGACCAGCGGCTCGCCCGGCGTCCCTGTGGCCCGGGTGCGGCGCAGGGCCAGCCCGGCGCCCTCGAACGCGGCCACCGTGCGGTCCAGGTCGGGGGTGGTGACCACCACGTGGTCGAGACCGACCACGCCGTTCGGGTGCGGCCCATTCGGATCCGGCCCGTTCGGGGGGTCGGGCCAGCGGGCTTCCCCGGCCTCCGGCAGCCCGGGCAGCGGAGCGGTGCCGCTCAGCCGCCACCCGGTGACGCCCCGCCCCGCCGCTCCGAGCCCGATGACCGTCCCGCCGACCCGGCAGGCGCCGCCGTCCACGGCGAAGCCCAGCTCCCGCCACAGAGCCGGCGGGTCGGAAATTTCCAGGTAGTCGATGGCGGCCACGGGCCGACCCTACCGAGCGCCGGCCCCGGCCGCCCGGCCCGGGGCTGTCCGCCGGATGGCGCCCATATAAGCTGAGATCGGCGCGGCGGCCCAGCGCCGGAACATCGATCCATCCAGGAGCACCAAGGTGGAGGCACCGAACCCAGGCGGATACCACCTGTCGGCTCCCGGCGAGGGGGTCGGGGGGTTGCTCGCTCTGGACCAGACGCGGGTCAACCGGCTGTGGGAAGCGGTGGTCCACACCTCGCACGAGGTGGTGTGGGAAATGGACACCGCGGGTGTCATCACCTTCGCCAACGGCACCACCAACGAGATGCTCGGGTCGCCCCCGTCGGACCTGGTGGGGCGCAGCGTGTTCTCCGTCATCCACCGCGAGGACCTCGACGAGGCCCGGGCCGTGTTCGCGGCCTGCCTGGCCCGGCGGGCCGGCTGGCGGTCGGTCCGGTTGCGGGCCCTGCGATCCGACGGCAGCAACTGCTGGGTCGAGTCGAGCGGCGTGGCCCACCTGGGGGCGGACGGCATCCTGCTCGGCTTCACCGCCACCACCAGGCGGCTGGACGCCGACACCTCCCGGGAGCAGGAGCTCGGAGAGGCCGCCCAGCGGATCGAGGCGGTGCTGGAGGACCGGTCCATCACCACCGTGTGGCAGCCCATCTTCTCCGTGGCCCACGGGGAGGTGATCGGGGTCGAGGCCCTCAGCCGCTTCCCCCACCGGATCGCCCGGTCGCCCGACGTGTGGTTCGCCGAGGCCTTCTCCGTGGGGCGCGGCGTGGACCTGGAGATGCTGGCGGTGGAGACGGCCCTGCGGGCCTCGGCCGGGTTCCCCGAGGGGGTGTACATCTCGGTGAATCTCTCGGCCGAGTCGCTGGCCGACGGGCGGACGGAGTCGGTCCTGGCCGCCTCCCCGGTCCCGGCCGACCGGCTGGTGGTGGAGCTGACCGAGCACGCATCGATCGACAACTACGAGGCGGTCTGCTCCGGGTTCGAGCGCCTGCGGTCCATGGGGGTGCGGCTGGCCGTCGACGACGCCGGCGCCGGCTTCGCCTCCTTCCGCCACATCCTCAGGCTCGGCCCGGACATCGTCAAGCTGGACCGCAGCATCACCGATGGGATCGCCACCAACGCAGCACAGCGGGCCCTGGCCACCGCCGTGGTCCTCTTCGCCCTCGAGGTCGGGTCGATGACGGTCACAGCCGAGGGGGTCGAGACCGCCGAGGACCTGGCCATGGCCTCCTCCCTCGGCCTGGATGCCGTCCAGGGGTTCCACGTGGGCCGGCCGGTACCGGCCGCCGATCTGGACTGGGGGCAGGTCATCACCGAATCGTGGCGACCCCGGCGCGCCTGACGCCGGAACCGGCCGTCAGCGACCCCGGAACTCCGCCGGCCGCTTCTCCAGGAACGACGCCATCCCCTCCTTGAAGTCCTCGGTGCCGAACAGCGGGAGCAACTGCTGGAACACCCTCTGCACGTGGGGCGCGAACGGCTCCTCCGAGCCGTAGCGCAGCATCCGCTTGGCGGCCCGGACGGCCAGCGGGGCGTTGGCGGCGATGCGCCCGGCCAGGTCCAGGGTCGCGTCCATCAGTTCGTCGTCGGGCACCACCCGGCTGACCAGACCCAGCTCCAGGAGCCGGCCGGCGTCGAGGGTCTCGCCGGTGAAGAAGATCTCGGCCGCGGTGGAGTAGCCGACCAGGCGGGGCAGCAGCCAGGTGCCGCCGGACTCGGGCAGCACCCCCCGCTTGGTGAAGGCCGGGGCCAGCTTGGCCGACGCCGCGGCCAGGCGGATGTCGCAGCCCAGCGCCAGGTCCATGCCGTAGCCGGCCGCCCCGCCGTTGAGGGCGCAGATGGTGGGCACGTCGATCTCGTGCAACACGATGGGCGGGGCGTCGCGGAGGGCCAGCTCCCCGGCCCGGCCGCCGAGGTCGAGCCCGGAGCCCGACGTCTGGTCCTGCAGGTCCAGCCCGGCGCAGAACGCCCGCCCGGACCCGGTCAGGACCACGGCGCGCACCTCCGGGTCCCGGTCGGCCTCGATCAGGGCGGAGCTGAGCTGGTCGAGCATGGCCCCGCTGATGGTGTTCATCCGCTCCGGCCGGTTGAGGGTGATCACCGATACCGGTCCCCGGCGGTCGCTCAGCACTTGGACTGTCATTACCCCGAAGCTAGCCAGCCGGGACCGGGCCGGGGCTGTATGGTTCGGAGATGGCCGATATCGGAACCGGTACCGACCCCGAGGCTCTCCGGCGGTCAGCGCGGGCCTATGTCGAGAAGCTGGGCGGGGACCGGGCCGGCTGGCTGGGCCTGTTCGGGCCGGACGCCCGCCTGGCCGACCCGGCCGGCACCGAGGCCCACGTGGGCACCGATGGGGTGGCCCGCTTCTTCGACCAGCTGTCGGGTATGGCCGACGAGGTGCACGCCGCAGTGCGCTCCACCCACGTCTGCGGGCGGGAGGCGGCGGTGGCCTACACCGTCGGGCTCAGCTCGCCGGGGCGCCGGGTGACCATCGAGGCCGTGGCCGTCATCGCCTTCGGCGGCGACGGCCGGATCCGGGAGGTGGCCGGCTACTGGGACCCGGCCAACGTGACCACCGAGGTCGAGCCGGACAGCTGAGCGGGTCGGCCGGCCGCGGCCGACCGGCGCAGACCGAGGGCGGCCCCGACGACCAGCAGCGCCAGGAACGGCCCGGCCATCGATCCTCCCAGGTCGATCACCTGGGCCAGCACGGCCAGGGACACCCCGTAGGCGACGGCCGCCGGCCCGGTCCGGGGGGACGTGCGGGGATCGGTGAGCATGAAGAAGGCGAACACCAGCACCGAGGCCGGCAGCACCTCCGCCACCCCGGCGGCCGGCCACCCGCTCATGACCGCCACAGCGACCACGTGGGCAGCCAGGAACGCCGCCACCATCACCAGCCGGCCCACCCGGTAGCCCATGAGCACGCCGGTGGCGGCGATGGCGAAGACCACCAGCCCGGCGGTGCCCCACTGGCCGGGCGAGACCCAGCTGTAACCGTTGGTGACGGCCAGCGCCACCACGATCCCGAAGCACGACGGGTTCAAGAAGTGCCGGCCGTCGATGCGCAACAGGTGCTTGGAGGCGGCCGCCGCCAGCGCGGCGATGAGGAACGGCCAGACGTTGTCACCCCGGATGAGCAGCCCGATGCTCAACCCGCTGATGAGCGGGCTGAGGGGCGGGACCCACCGCCGGTCCAGCCACCGGGCGAGGAGGGTGTCCGCGACCACCATGGCAGCCACCGATGCCAGGATCTCGACCGGCCGGACCGGGAAGTGCAGCCACAGCTGCCCGGCCGCCGTGAAGGATCCCAGCACGGCGATCTGGCCCCAGCGGGCGTCCCTGACGCCCGGCAGGTGCCGGGCCCGGCTCACCGCAGGGCGGCCCGGGCCAGCCCCAGGCGGACCAGCGGCCCCCGCCCCAGCCGGTCGGCCATCACCGCGGCGGCGGCCAGGATGATCAGGCCACCGACCAGCCAGTGGCAGACGCCGACGGTGAACACGCAGTTGGCGGTGCTGAGTGTCATGGGGGCGTGGCCGGGCGGCTCGGGCATCACCACCATGGCGATCCAGCTCATGTGGGGTCCGGCGGACATGCCGGCCAGCCCACCGGTACCCATGGCCCCGGAGGGCTGCACCAGCGACCAGACGTAAGGGCCGGCCACGAACCAGGCGCCCACGGCGGTAGCCAGCCGGGCCGCGGCCAGCGTCAGGCGCTCCCCGAGGTGGGCGAGCAGCAGCGCCCCGGCCCCGATGCCGAGGACGGCCGGCACGATGTGCAGGACTGTGCGCCACACGGTGACCACGCCGTCGGGATAACCGTCGAGGGGCAGGCCCAGCCCGGCCGAGAAGAACGGGAACACCCCTCCGAAGACGGCGACCACGATGATCGAGGCAGCGGCGGCCCGGGCCACCCACCCGGCGGTCCGTCCGGAACCGGAGAGGTGGGTGACGGGCGCCGGGCGCTCCGGCTTCAGGACCTGAGCCATGTGACCCCCCTGTTGCTCACTGGGAAAAAGGCTACGAACCGCCGGGCCCGGAGTCCACGGCACCACGGGCCATAGCGTGGCCCGCCCGGGCCGTATTGCCCGGGCCGGGTCCCCGGCACCCGACGCCCGGCCCCCGCTCCATGCTCAGTCCACCACCTGGGACCAGCGCACCGGCAGCGAGTGGATGCCGTTCATGAAGTTGTTCTGCTGCAGTACCGGCTCACCGGCCAGCCGCAGGTCCGGCAGCCGCCGGTACAGCTCCGTGAGACCCGACCTGAGCATCTGACGGCCCAGGCCGGCCCCGATGCAGAAGTGGGTGCCGCCGGCGCCGAAGGCCATGTGGGTCTTGGCGTTCTCCCGCATGACGTCGAAGCGCTGGGGGTCGGGGAACTGCCGCTCGTCGTAGTTGCCGGAGCTGTACCACATGACGACCTTGTCGCCGGCTTTGATCTGCACCCCGCCCAGGGTGGTGTCCTCGGCCGCGGTGCGCCGGAAGTGCATGACCGTGCTGGCGTGGCGGAGGATCTCCTCCACCGCGTTGGGCAGCCGCTCGTCCCAGTCCTGGCGCAGGAGATCCAACTGGTCGGGGTTGCGGTCCAGCTGGATGACGCCGTGGGCCAGCGTGTGGCGGGTGGTGTCGTTGGCCGCCGAGCCGAGCAGGGAGAAGAACGAGGCGATCTCCCAGTCCTCCATCTTCTCGCCCTCCCACTCGGCCTGCACCACCCAGGTGACCATGTCGTCGCCGGGGCTGACACGGGCCCGGTCGGCCTGGGCCAGGGCCACGTCCTGGATGCGCTCGGCCTCCTCGGCGTGGGTGGTCACCGCGTCGCGGCCGGCCGCGCAGATGGGGTCGTCCCAGGCCAGCATCTTCTCCGCCGCATCCATGACGACCTCCTGCTCCTCGCTGCCCTCCGGCAGACCGAGCAGGTGGGCGAAGATGCGCCCCGGCAGCTGCTTGGCCATGAGGTCGCAGAAGTCACCCTCGCCGTGGCCCCGGAGGATCATGTCGTCGACGATCCGGCGGGCCGTCTCGGTGATCCACGCCTCCATGAGGCGCACCCGCCTGGGGGTGAACGACTGCGAGATGATGCCGCGCAGCTTGTTGTGCTCCGGGTCGTCCATGGCCAGGAAGGAGTTGGTGGCGACCTGGATGACCTCGGGGAAGTCCTCCATCACGATCCCCTTGCCGGAGATGAACAGGTTGGAGTTGCGCGACACCTCGCGGATGTGGTCGTAGCGGGTGACCGCCCAGAAGCCCGGGGTGTCCTCGTCGGGAGGCAGGAGGGTGGACTCGTACGGTCGGTGCCACGAGACCGGCTCGTTCTCCCGGAACCACTGGAAGGTCCTCTCCCGCTCGGCGAACGGCTTGGCCCAGAACTGGCGGGAGGAGATGTCCTCCACGGCGGCTGGTGTCATGGTCATTGGATCGTTACCTCCGGATCGGATCGCTCGGCGGTCAGGCGCTGGGATCCAGCACGACCTTGGTGGCCTCCCGGGCCGAGAACAGCTCGTAGGCGGCGGTGGCCTCGGAGAGCTTCATCCGGTGGGAGATGACCTTGGAGGGCTGCAGGTGCCCGGACCGGATGAGGGAGATCACCTCGTCCATGGAGTTGTTGAAGTGGGTCACGCCCATGGTGAAGTTGACCCCCTTCAGCCAGAAGGAGCCCCACGGCATGTTGACGTCGTCCAGGTAGACGCCCGGGATGGAGACGGTCCCGCCGGAGCGCACGTAGGCGGCGGCCCCGGCCAGGGCCGAGGGATGGCCGACGGCGTCGACCACCACGTCGGCTCCCCTCCAGTCGGTCAGGTCCAATATGGCGTCCTCGGCGTCGTCGGGGTGCACGGCCACGGCGCCCAGGCTCTCGGCCAGCTTCAACCGCTCGGGAACCATGTCCACGGCCACGACGGTGGACGCGCCGAGCACCCGGGCGGCCATCACGGCGCACAGGCCCACCGGGCCGGCGCCGATGACCGCCACCGCGTCGGCGGGCCGGAAGGCCTTCTTCACCGCCTCGTAACCGGTGGTGATGATGTCGCCCACCAGGAGGAAGTCCTCCATCTGGCCGCCCAGGCCGTCCAGGGGGACCTTGCGCAGGTTGCGGTCGGCGTAGGGGACGACCACGTACTCGCTCTGGGCGCCCGGGAGGTCACCGAGGGCCATGCCCATCCCGAACATGCGCAGCCCCAGGCACCGGCCCGGCTCGCCCCGGCGGCAGAAGTAGCAGTTGCCGCACGAGCAGGCGCACGAGCAGGCGCACAGGTCCCCCTCCGCCACCTGGCCGATGGCCGAGCCGGTGGCGACCACGGTCCCGATGAACTCGTGGCCGAGCACGACGCCGTCCTCCATGTCCATGTGCCCCTCGTAGGGGTGCAGGTCGGTGCCGCAGATCGCCGTCCGCTCCACTTTGAGCAGCACCTCGTCGGCCCCGATCTCGGTCGGCACCGGCACCTCCTCGACCCGCACGTCGTGCGGCCCGTGGAACACCGCAGCCTTCATGGTCTCGCCCATGTGTGGACCCCCATCCTGATGGCGAAAAGTTCGCTCCCATGGTCGTCCCGGGCGGCCGGAGCCTCCACGGTGTTTGCCATCACCGGGTCGTCGACGCGAGGGGGAAACCCACATCTCGACCGGCTCAGCCGTCCTCGTCGGCCTCCGCCAGCAGGAAGGCCAGCTCCACCGCCGCCCGCAGGGCGAACGAGTCGGCACTGTCGTGGCCGGCCGTCTCCAGCGCCCGGCGCACCCGGCTGGCCACCGTGTTCTCGTGGAGGTGCAGCCGCCGGGCGGTGCGGGCGTAGCTCTGGCCCTCTGAGAGGAAGACCCGCAGCGTGGCCAGCAGCTGGCGGCTGGAGTCGTCCTCCGACGCCAGCGACCCGAGCGTGCCGAGGGCGAAGCGGCGGGCCGCCGCCAGGTCGGTGGTGAGCAGGTCGGTCACGGCTATGTCGCCGTACACCAGCAGGCGGGGTGGGCGGCGCATCAGACGGGCCACCCGCTCGGCCCGGCGGGCCTGCTCGTGGGCCTCCCGGAACCCGCCTACCGCGTCGGCCGGTCCGCCGACGGTCACGTTGAGCTCCCCCGGGGCCTGGTGCAGCACCGCCCGGGCCATGGT
>JAKAXN010000526.1 GCA_021816565.1 Actinomycetes bacterium | reverse complement strand
CACGCCCCGCTCCCCGTCACCGGCACGGTGAGCGCGGTGAGCACCATCACCGGGATCTACGACAAGGGCTCAGGGGCGGTCGTGGCCACCGAGACCGTGGCCACCGACACCTCGACCGGCCAGCCGCTGTACACCACGACCAGCTCGGCGTTCATCCGGGGCGAGGGCGGTTTCGGTGGCGACCGGGGCCCGTCGGGATCGGTGCAGTTCCCCGACCGGGACCCCGACCACACCGTCACCTACGACACCCGCCCCGACCAGGCCCTGCTCTACCGGCTGTCGGGAGACCGCAACCCGCTGCACTCCGACCCGAAGTTCGCGGCGCTCGGAGGCTTCGACAAGCCCATCCTGCACGGGCTGTGCAGCTTCGGCTTCACCGGCCGGGCCCTGCTGCACACCCTGTGCGGGTCCGACCCGGACCGCTTCGTGTCCATGTCCGCCCGGTTCTCCAAGCCGGTGTTCCCCGGCCAGGCCCTCACCATCTCCATGTGGGTCGAAGGCGACGGGCGGGCCCTGTTCCGGACCTCCACCGACTCCGGCGTGGTGATCGACGCCGGCCAGCTTTCGTTCCGGTAGGCACTCCGTCACGGCCCGGCGCCTCCGCACCATCGGGTCCTGCGCAGCATCGGGTGGCGACCTTCATGCGGACACCGGTGCAAAAAGTATCAGTCGGTCACCGGCCGGGGGGCCGATCAGGTTCGTCGCGGGCCGTTGCCACCCGGCCGGCGGTCCACCGGTCGCACCCCTGACCGGTCCCCCGAGGTCGATGAGCCGCGACCGTCAGTTGTCGAGGGGGGCTTCACCCAGGCCCAGGTCCTTGAACACCTGATCGGCCACGAAGATGTCGGCGCTGTAGGCCCGCAGGGCCAGGGCGATGGCGTCCGACGGTCGGGCCGCCAGCACCCGGCGCTCGCCGTCGCGCTCGATCTCGATGTTGGCGTAGAAGTGCCGGCCGTCCTCCACCGCGGTGATCACGGCCCGGTCCAGCCGGCCGTCGAGGATGGAAACGGCCGACACGAACAGGTCCCACGTCGACGGCCGGCGCTGCGCCGCCCCGGTCCAGGCGCTCTGGATGGCCCGGGCCTCGGGCTGGCCGATCACTATCGGCACCAGCCGGTGCGGCGCCTCGTCCTCGCGCAGGGTGACCATGCCGGCCTCCACCCCGGGGGTGGTGGGCACGGCGGTGCGCACATCCGACACCGACACCTTGGACAGACCTTCGGGCACGGCAGCACCCTACATACCCCCGGCCGGGCCCGGCGGGCGCAGGGCGGCCGTCTCCCACCGCGGCCGGGCCAGGACCAGGCCGGCCACGTCCGTGGCCCCGGCCCGGCGCAGTGCCCTCGCCACCTCCCGCAGGGTGCTGCCCTCGGTGAGCACGTCGTCGAGGACCAGCACCTGCCGGCCGGCCACCAGGTCCGGGGCGGGCACGGCCAGAGCGGCTCGCAGGGGGCCGCGGGCCAGTTCCTGCCGGGCGGCCCAGCCCCGCCCGGCCATGCCGGGCGTTTCGCCCGTCTTGGTCACGGCCCTCGGCACGACCGCCCAGCGATCACCCAGCCGGGCCGGAAGGGCGGCCAGGATGGTCCCCACCGGGTCCCACGAGCGGCGGGCTCCGGGTCCCTGGTAGGCGGGCACGGCGGTGATCAGGTCGAACTCCTCGAACCAGGTCTGGTGGGTCTCCAGGTACGAGGCCACGGCGGCGGCGAAGACGGGGGCCAGACCCCGCTCGCCCCGGTACTTGTAGCGGGTGATGGCGCCGCGCAGCGGGCCGCAGTGCACCCCGACCGAGAAGGCCACCGAGAAGCCCCGGTCGTGACGCCGGCACCACCGGTTGGGACAGGCCCACCGTCCGCCGGCGGGCGACGCCGGTGGAGGTGACGGGGCGGGCTGGCCGCAGACCGGGCAGGGCCGGGCTCCGGGCGCCGGGGAGGCGGGAGGGGCCACCTGCCGATGGTCGCGCCCGGGTGGGACGGCCGGCCGGGACCGCCCACCCGGAGCACGGGCCGGGAGACCGATGCGGACGACCGGGACCGTCGCAGCCTCAGATGAGTCCCTCCCGGACCACGATGGCCACGGCATGGCAGCGGTTCCGGGCCTCCAGCTTGGCCATCAGCTTGGCCAGGACACCCTTGATCGTGCTCTCCGAGTAGGCCAGGTGTCCGGCTATGTCGCTGGTGTCGTAGCCGTCAGCCACCAGCCTGAGCACCTCGGCCTCCCGGCTGGAGAGCCGGATCGACGTCATGGTGGCGCCGGGGAGCTCGGCCGGGCCCACCCCGAAGGGGGCCAACCGGACCGAACCGTCCGGCCCGGCCAGGGCCGCTGCCCCGGACCCGTTGACCCGGCCGGTGGTGGTCAGGTCGATCACCTCCGGGGGCGGCCCGCCGGGACCGCCGAGCGCAGCCGGGTCGACCGCCGCACCCGTATCGCCCGCCGCTCCCGGCCGGGTCGGGGCCGCGCCGGCGGGCCAGCCGGCCGCTGAGGCGGCCGCCTTCTTGAGCAACCCCTCCGGAAGCTGGCAACCGGCCTGGTCGGCCTGGCGGAGGGCCTCCGCCAGGCGGATGGACGTGGCCTCGCTGCGGCGAAGGAAGCTGGTGACGCCGGCCGCAACGGCGGCGACCACTCCGGCCTCGTCGAAGCGCGACGCCACCAGCACTATCCGGCGGATGCCGTCGCGCTGGACCGCCCTGACCACCTTCGCCGCCTTCTCGTCGACCGCGTCGGCCACGACCAGGGCCACCCGGGCCCTGTCGACGTCCGCCGGACCGACCAGCTCGATGGCCGGATGGGTCTGTAGTTGTGATTTTGCCCCCGCTGCCGACATCGGGTCGGAGGCGTATATATACACCGTTGTACGCCCACTCACGGTGATGACCGTAAGGTCAGGTGACCGCTCTGCACATCAGTACCGACTACGCAATTCTCGGCGCCGGTGTGACCAAAAACCGCCGTCGTGCGGCTTAAGCACCCGCCGTGCTACGAAAGGCGGATGCAGATCGAGGTCGTGATCGAGATCCCCAAGGGGACCCGAAACAAGTACGAGGCCGACGAGAGCGGCGCGATCTGGCTCGATCGGATGCTTTTCACCTCCACCCGCTACCCGGAGGACTACGGCTTCGTGCCCCACACCCTGGCCGCCGACGGGGACCCCGTGGACGCCATGGTCATCCTCGACGAACCCACATTCCCGGGCTGCCACATCCACGCCCGTCCCATAGGGGTGTTCCGCATGCGCGACGAGGAGGGCACCGACGCCAAGGTCCTCTGCGTGATCGACAGCGACCACCGCTGGGACCGTGTCCAGGACCTGACCGATCTGCCGGAACACCAGATCCACGAGATCGCCCACTTCTTCGAGAT
>JAKAXN010000065.1 GCA_021816565.1 Actinomycetes bacterium | reverse complement strand
GTCTCGTGGCACTTCGCCTTCAACGCCTACTCCCGCCTGCAGGAGCTGATCCTGGGCTGGTCGATGGTCGGCCTGCTGCTGATCGTGACGCTGGCGGTGCTGCTGTTCCCGTCCCGGCCCCGCCGGCCGGTGGCCACACCGCCCGGTGCCGGGCGGGCCCGCAACGGGGCCGTCGCCCCGGCCTTCGCCGCGGCCTGCCTGGCCGGGGGCCTGGCCTGGGTGTTCGGGGTGTTCCTCGCCTACCTGGCCCTGCCGCTGGTGGCCTTCTGCCTGGCCCGGTGGCGGGTGGAGTGGGCCGAGCGCCGCCAGGAGAAGCGGTCGTGAGCGGCACCACAGGACCCCGTCGGTGGCGGCGGCTGACGCTCATCTGGGCCCCGCTGCTGTTCCTGGCCGGGGGACTCGGATGGGTCCTGGTCCCCTCCAACGCGGTGGCCCTGGCCGCCCCGCCCGGATCCACCACCTCGTCGTCGACCACCTCCGTGCCCGGCGCCGCCAACCTGCCCCTGTCGCCTCCGGACACCCGCCCGGTCACGGTGACCACCACGCCCGGGGAGACCACCACCACCGCCGCCCCACCGACGCACACCCCGTCCAACGGCACGCCCAACCACCCGACCGCCTCGCAGGGCACCCCGGTCGACCCGGCCGTGGTGGCCGGCAACACGATCGGGGCCAACGGGGTGACGGCCCGGGTGCTCTACCAGCAGGACTGCGCCGCCTGCCACGGCAACAGCGGCCTGGGCACCCCCCGGGCGCCCAGCCTGAAGGGGGTGGGGGAGGCCGCCGTGGACTTCGAGCTCACCACCGGGCGCATGCCGAAAAAGGACGTCTCGTCCAAGACCACCCCCTACTCCCGCATCCTGCCGGAGGCCGACATCAAGGCGCTGGACCGCTACGTGACCGCCCTGGTGGCCCACGGCGGACCTGGCATCCCCACTGTCAACCCGACCGCCGGGGTGGCCGCCCACGGCCAGGAGCTGTACATGGAGGACTGCGCGGCGTGCCACAACTGGAGCGGCTCCGGCGGCATCCTCTTCGACCGGCCGGTCCCGAAGATCACCGAGGCGTCGCCCACCCAGCTGGGCGAAGCGGTGCGGATCGGGCCGGTCGTCATGCCCAGGTTCGGGCCCAAGGAGCTCACCTCCCGGCAGGTCAACGACATCGCCGCCTACCTGCAGGAGATGAAGCATCCCTACGACCACGGCGGTGACCCCATCTCCCACCTCGGGCCCTTCGCCGAGGGAGCGGTGGTGTGGCTGATCGCCATGGTCGGGATCCTGTTCGTCACCCGTTGGATCGGAAAGCGCGGATGAGTATCGACGAGAAGCGACACGAAGTGGCCGAGGAACTCGACCGGAAGGAGGCCCGGCGGGCCAGCAGGGCCATCATGGCCTGCTTCGTGGCCGCCGGCATCCTCGGCACCGGCATGGCCATCGTGTTCTGGACCACCGGCGACATGGGACTCGAGGGCGGATTCCTCGGCGGATCGCTCCTGTTCCTGGCCATCGGCCTGGTCCTGTGGGCCCACCACCTCCTGCCCGAGGGCCCGTACTTCGAGGAGTACCCCGACATGCAGAGCACCCCGGAGAAGGAGGCCACCGTTCTGGCCACCCTCGACCGGGGCGGCCTGGGCCGGCGCCGGTTGCTGCTCGGCTCGCTGGGGGCGGTGGGCGCCGCCATCGTGGCCAGCGTGCTGTCGACGGTGCGGTCCTTCGGTCCGCCGGCCAACTCGCTGATCCACACCGTGTGGCGCCAGAAGCGGGTCCTGGTCGACTCCGACGGCAAGCCCGTCAAGGTCGGGGACCTGCCCGTGGGGGCGGCCCTGTCGGTATACCCCCAGGGTTTCATCGAGGAGCCCTACGTGCCGGTCATGCTGATCCACCTCCCGCCCGGGACCAACCGCCCGCTGCCCGGCCGGGAGACCTGGGCTCCCCACGACTACATCGCCTACTCCAAGATCTGCTCCCACGCCGGCTGCCCGGTCAACCTGTACAACCGGCGCACCCTCGACCTCGAGTGCCCGTGCCACCAGTCGACGTTCGCGGTGACCGACGGGGCCCACCCCATCTTCGGGCCGGCCGGCGGCTCCCTGGCCCAGCTGCCGCTGACGGTGGACCCCGACGGCACGCTGCGCTCGGCCGGGGACTTCTCCCAGCCTCCGGGCCCGGTGTTCTGGCACTACTCCAAGGGCGTGGCGGAGGACTGAGGAGTTGCCGGCACGACCGATCCGCAAACTGAACGCCGCCCTCGACGAGAGGGTCGGCAGCCAGAAGTTCCTGCAGCAGGCCCTGGACCACATCTTCCCGGACAACTGGTCCTTCATGCTCGGCGAGGTGGCCGTCTACTGCTTCTTGATCCTGGTGGTCACCGGGGTGTGGCTGGCGTTCTTCTTCGACCCGAGTGACACCACCGTGGTCTACCAGGGCTCGTACATGCGCCTGCACGGCGTGTCGATGAACTCCGCCTACGAGTCGGTCCTGCACATCAGCCTGGACGTGCGGGCCGGCAACCTGATCCGCCAGGTCCACCACTGGACCGCCGACCTGTTCGTCGCCACCCTGGTCTGCCACCTGTGCCGCATCTTCTTCACCGGGGCCTTCCGCAAGCCCCGGGAGATCAACTGGATGATCGGCGTCACGCTGCTGGTGCTGGCCATCTTCAACGGCTTCAGCGGGTACTCCCTGCCCGGGGACCTCATGTCCGGCCTGGGGCTGCGCATCGGCTACTCCATCGCCGAGTCCATACCCCTGCTCGGAGCCTGGCCGGCGTACCTGTTCTTCGGCGGGCAGTTCCCGTCCAACCAGCTCGAGCACCGGCTGTACCTGATGCACGTGTTCGTGGTGCCGCTTTTGATCTTCGCCCTGCTGGGGCTGCACCTGGCCCTGATCTGGCGCCAGAAGCACACCCAGTTCCCCGGCCCGGGCCGCACCGAGAAGCGCCTGGTCGGCTCCCAGCTGTGGCCGACCTACGCCTTCCGCTCGGTGGCGCTGATGTGCGTGGTGACCGCCACCGTGTTCATCCTGGGCGGCCTGGTGCAGATCAATCCCATCTGGGAGTACGGCCCCTATCACCCCTACCTGGCCAGCTCCTTCGCCCAGCCCGACTGGTACACCGGATGGATGGAGGGGTCTCTCCGGCTGTTCCCGCCGTGGCGGCTGCACATCTTCGGCTGGACGGTGTCGGAGCTGTTCTGGTCCGGGGTGGTCATCCCGGGCGGGACGTTCGCGGTCATGGCCGCCTACCCCTTCATCGAGCGGTGGTGGACCGGGGACCGGCTCTACCACAACCTGCTGGACCGGCCCCGGGACCGGCCCGGGCGCACCGCTGTGGGCGTGGCCATCCTCACCGCCTACGCGGTGCTCACCGTGGGCGGCGGCCAGGACGTGTTCGGCTTCTACATGAATCTGCAGCAGGTGCCGTTCACCTACGCCATGCGGGCCCTGGTGATAGGGCTGCCGCCCATCACCGGCTTCATCGCCTGGCGGATCTGCCGGGACCTGCGCGGGGTGCCGGCCGAGCCGTCCGAGGCGCCGCGGGGATCGGCCGAGTCGGCCATCCCCGACCCGGAGATGTACATGCCGGAGCGGGCCAGGTGGCAGGGTCCCGACGGCTCGCGCGAGCCGGCGGTGGCGGCGGCCGGCTCCGGGGCCGGCCCCCACGGCGACGCCGCCCCGGGCGGGGTGGGCGCCGCCCTCAGCTGGGTGGCCACCCGGCTCACCCGCAGCAACTCCGACGGGGACCGCCGGTGAGGGGCCGCTCCCTCCGCCTGGGCGCCCTCGGGGCCGCCCTGCTGGTGGCTGGCGGCTGCTCCTCGGGCTACGGTCTGGCCGACGCCGGCCCCTCCGCCAGCCCGGTTTCGACCGCGGCCCGCCAGAACCTGGCCGGGCGGATCCACTTCATGATGCTGGAGTCCGGTATCCCCCTGCAGAACGGCCATGTCGGTTGCAGCCCGAACGGCGATTTCAGATCCGACACGTGCTACGCCGAGACGGCCACCACCCCGGTCACCGAGGTGAAGGGAGAGTTCACCGCCTCCTCGACCACCGCCGGCCCGGGCGGGTGCCCCGGCACGTTGAAGGTCACCTACGGCCATACCCTGGTCAACTCCATCCGGTACGACCCGTGCCGCTGACCGCCGTCGCCCCCCAGTTCCACCGCCCGCCCCGCCGGGAGCGGGACGGGCGGATCCGCTGGCTGTCCGGCCGGTCGCTGCTGCTGCACCTGACGCTGGTGGTGACCGTGCCGGTGTGCCTGCTGGCCGGCTGGTGGCAGGTCCAGCGGGCCCTCGGTGGGAACACCCTCAGCTTCGTCTACGTGTTCGAGTGGCCGGCCTTCGCCGGGGTGGCGGTGTGGGCCTGGTGGGCCCTGCTGACCGCCCCCACCCGGACGCCTCCCGGCCCGCAGCCCGCCCCGGCCGCCGGCCCGGAGTCCCCGGCCCGGGCCCGCCAGCGCCTGCTGGAGGCCCGCACCCGGCCGCTGCGCTGGGAGGCCGGCGGCGAGAGCCCCGGGCTGCGGGCGTACAACGCCTACCTGGCGGAGATCAACGCCCGGCCGCCCCGCGGCCGCCTGCCCCGCCGTCCGAGAGGAGCCCGTCGGTGATCGACCTGGTGGAAGCGGTGCGGGCCGAGCACCGCCGGGTGCTGGAGGTGGCCGACGAGGTGCTGGCCCGCTGCGGGGAGGGCCCCGACGGCGAGCGGGCCGCGTCCAAGCCGATCCGCCTGCTGGTGGCCCTCGAGTCCCGCCACGAGGCCGCCGAGGCCATGTTCCTGTGGCCGGTCGTGCGCGACGTCATGCCGGAGTACGCCGCGCTGCGCGAGACGGCCCAGCGTCAGGAGCGTCAGGCCAAGCGGGACCTGCACCGGCTGCGCAAGCTGGCCGGCCGGCCGGGGTCGGCCGACCTGGCCGCCCGGGTGGTGCGTGAGATCGTGGGCCACGTGGGTCTCGAGGAGAGCCAGATCCTCACCTCCTTGGCGTCGACGCTCAGCCCCAACGACTCTGTGCGCATCGGTGCCATGTACCGCCAGGCGTCGCGCTCGGCCCCGACCCGGCCCCACCCCCGGGTGCCGGCCATTCCGGGCCTGCTCTCCCTGATGGCCCCGGTGGCGTCGCGCGCCGACCGGGTGCGGGACCTGCTCAACCGCTAACCGGCGGGGGCTCCGTCCCCGGCAGGAGCGCCGTCCACCCACCACGGCACGGACCATTCCGTGGAGGGCGCCTTGGCCGCCTCCCGGCGCTCCTCGCGCGCCGCGTAGGCGAACCACTGCACGGCGACGGCGCACAGCCAGACGCTGCACGCCCCGGTGGCGGCCACCAGCAGCACCTCACCGGCCGTGTGGGTGTCGGAGAGGGTGTTGATGACGTCGATGGGCGTGGACTGGTACCTCATCCACGCCCCGGGCAGCGCCTCGAGCGGCATGGAGGTGAGCAGGAGCAGCATCCGGGCCGGGTGCGACAGGCGGTGGCGCGACGCGTCGGGGGCGACCAGCGGGGCCCAGTAGATGAGTCCGGCCACGACCATGAGGACGTGGCTGGCGTCGTGCACCGGCTGGTGGGAGATCAGGTACCCGTAGACCGGCCGGTCCACCAGCACGCTCCACATGGTCCCGAAGTACACGACGGCGCCCACCAGGGGGTGGGTCAGCACGGTCACCGCCCGGTGGCCGAGCAGCCGGGTGATGCGGATCTGGGCCGCCCGGCCGGCGGCCTGGGCGGCCAGCGGCAGGGGCCGGCCCAGGGCCAGCAGGGGAGGGGCGACCATCATCAGAAGGACGTGCTGCACCACGTGCAGGGTGACGCTGCTGTCCTCGTAGACGGCCAGCCCGGACCCGATGGCCACCCACACCGCGACCAGTCCGGCCAGGAACGCCGCGCTGTGGCGGGCCGGCCATCTGCGTCCCCGCCGGAGCAGCCTCCGCGCCCCGACCAGGTAGAGCGCCCCGGAGCCGACCAGGACGGCGGTGGCGGCCAGGTCCGGGATCCCGGTCTGGACCCCGGTCAGCAGCACCGACCAACGCACCCCGGCAAGCACGGCTCCCATCTACCCATCGGGCCGGCACCGTCCCGTTGGCGCGCCCGGCCAAACTTTGGCTGAGGCAAAAGATGGCATGTGCAACCATTCGACTAGACTCCCGCTGTGCCCCCCACCTCCACCGCCGTGTCAGGCGCCCCTCCGTCCCCTCCGTCCCCTCCGTCCGACGGAGGCCCCGCCGAGCGGGAGCTGGTGGACGCGGTCCTGTCGGCCAGCCGGGCCCTGGTCGCGGTGGCCGCCCGGTCGCTGGCCGCCTGCGAGAGCGAGATCACCCTGCCCCAGTACCGGGCCCTCGTCGTGCTGAGCGCCCGCGGTCCCCAGCGGGTCGCCGACCTGGCCGAGGCGCTCGGGGTGCTGCCCTCCACCGCCACCCGCATGTGCGACCGGCTGGCCGCCAAGCGCCTGCTGCGCCGGGCCCGCTCCACCCAGGACCGCCGCATAGTCAAGGTGGCCGTCACCGAGGACGGCCGGCGCCTGGTGGACCAGGTGAGCCAGGCCCGCCGCCGGGAGCTGCAGGAGATCCTGGGCCAGCTGCCCGCCGCCGGGCGCCAGGCGCTGGTGGAGGCCCTGCGGGCGTTCAGCACCGCCGCCGGGGAGGTCCCCGAAGAGGACTGGGCCCTCGGGTGGGGCCAGTGAGCGACGCCACCACGGGGCCGGCGGGCCCCACCGGCCCGGCCCGCCGGCCCACCGAGGCCCGGGTCGCGCCCATCGGCGGCACCATCGTGGCCGAGGGCCGTTCGCAGCCGGTCACCCTGGGCGCCCGTCGCTTCGCCAACCGGCTGCTGTCGGGGCTGCGCCGGGCCGGCTACGTCCGCAAGTGGCTGGTGCTCGGCACCCTCATCGGCATTGTCGCCGGCCTGGGGGCGGTGGTGTTCTACGAGGGGCTCTCGGCGGCCACCCACTACCTGCTCGGCTCCATCGGCGGGTACACCCCGGCCGGCACCGCCGGGGAGGGCGGGGCCCGGGCGGCCAGCGGCTTCAGCCGGCCGTGGGCCATCCCGCTGGTGGTGGCCGGCGGCGGTCTGCTGGCCGGCATCCTGGTGTTCACCCTGGCCCCCGAGGCGGAGGGCCACGGCACCGATGCGGCCATCAAGGCCGTCCACACCAATCCGAAGGGCATCCGCCCCCGGTCCATCGGGGTGAAGCTGGTGGCGTCCATGCTCACCATCGGCTCCGGTGGCTCGGGCGGCCGAGAGGGCCCCACCGCCCAGATCTCCGCCGGCTTCGGTTCGGTCCTGGCCCGGGTGATGAACCTCACGCCCGCCGACTCGCGCATCTGCGTGTCGGCCGGTATCGCCTCGGGCATCGGGGCCATATTCAGGGCCCCGCTGGGCGGGGCCCTGCTCGGCGTCGAGCTCCTCTACAAGGAGGACGTGGAGATCGAGGCCCTCATCCCCTCGGTGGTGGCCACCGCCGTGGCCTACGGCATCTTCTCCGCCATAACCGGGGGGTTCAGCCCCATCTTCGGGGTGCACGTGGCGGTGGGCGTGTTCCACCTGTGGCAGTTCCTCCTCTTCGCCCTGCTCGGACTGGTCTGCGGTGGCTGGGGCCGGCTGTACTCCTCCACCTTCTACGGCCTCACCGCCTGGTTCCGGAAGTGGCCCCTGCCCCGGGCCGTCAGGCCGGCCATCGCCGGGCTGGCCGTCGGCCTCATCGGTTTGGAGATCCCCGGCGTGCTCGGCACCGGCTACGGCCAGGTGCAGACCGAGCTGGACCTGCACCGGCTGATGGCGCTGCCCCTGTGGATCGTGCTGGTGCTGCCGGCGGCCAAGATCCTGGCCACCAGCCTGAGCATCGGTTCCGGCGGCTCGGGCGGCATCTTCGGGCCCGGCCTGGTGGTCGGGGCGGCCGCCGGGGCTGGCTTGTGGAAGCTGTTCGACCTGGCCGGTATCGCCCCCCACGACTCCACCGCGTTCGTGATCATCGGGATGATGGCCGGCTTCGGGGCCATCGCCCACGCCCCGCTGGCGGTGACCATCATGGTCGCCGAGATGACCGGCAACCTGGCCCTGCTGGCCCCGGCCATGGTGGCGGTGGCGGTGGCCACCGCGGTGGTGGGGGAGCGCAGCATCTACGAGTCGCAGCTGCGCCGGCGCAGCGACTCGGTGGCCCACCGCCTCTCCTCGGGGCTGCCGGCATCGGAGTCGGTGCCGGTCTCCGAGGTGATGGCCGAACCCACCCTGGTGCTGCTCAACACCACACCCGCGGCCGAGGCCCTGGGCCTCCTACAGGGGGCGCAGCTCCCCGGGGCGCCGGTCACCACCGCCGACGGGGCGTTCATCGGGTCGGTGCAGACGCCGGTCCTGGAGGAGCAGGTGGCCCGGGGCCACACCGGCCCGGTCGGCCGCATGGCCGACGTGGAGGCCATGACCGTCCCGGCCGAGGTCGGTCTGGACGCCGCGGTGCAGGCCCTGCCGTCCTCCAAGGGCGGCTGGGTGCCGGTCCTGGACAATGACATGAGCGTGGTCGGCATCGTCTCCAACCGGGAGCTGGTCCGGGGCTGGCAGCTGGCCCTCAGCCAGTCAGCTTCCCGCCTGGCCGGGGCCATCGACACCACCGGCATGGCTTCGGCCACCGTCGAGGCCCGCTCGCCCGCCGCGTCCACGGCCATCCGCCGCCTGCTCCTGCCGGTCGGGACGGTGATCGTCTCCGTCACCCGGGGCGACACCCTCATCGCCCCGGACGGCAACCTGGAGATGGAGCCCGGTGACACCGTCACCCTGGTCACCCGGGCCGAGGACCGCCGGCGGGTCATGGACCTGTTCCGGACCCCGGGATCCGACCCGGTGGGCGGCGGGGCCGGCGATCCCGGCGCCCCCGTCGAGGGCGCCCCCGGCGACCGGGGCCGACCGCCGCTGGCCACGGGCAACTCCCACTGAGAAAAGAGGCCCGGCCGGGGGGCGCCGGCCGGGCCTCTTCCCGCTCGGCCCCAGGTGTCAGCGCCGCCCCGGATGGCGGTGCACCACGTGGGCCAGGCGCAGGGTGGTCCGCCCCGGGCAGTCCGTGGGGTGCAGCCGGCCCTGGTGGACCAGCCCGTGGTGGCCGCAGTGGGGACAGCGCTCGTAGCGGGAGTCGGTGACCACGCCGAGCCCTCCCACGGTGGCCGCGTAGGCGGTGAACGCCATCAGCCCGGCCACGACCAGCGCCCCGATCACCCAGAGAAAGATCATCACAGCCTCCATTCCCCCGGTCCCCGGCCGGGTGGCGCGTACTTGTACACATTCAGGCTACCACCGTTTCGTGTACGGGTACGCATTCTGTTTCCTAGTATGGACCCATGCCGGCTGACCGTACGAAAGCTGACATGACCGCACCCGAACCCGGGACGGCGCACCCCCCGAAGGGAGGCCGGGCCCGGGCCGAGCGGACACCGTGGGGCACCATCACCCGGGACCAGATCATCGCCACCGCCCTGCGCTCGCTGAAGGCGGGCGGGTTCGAGCAGCTGACCATCCGGGGCCTGGCCGCCGAGATGGGGGTGGCGCCCATGTCGCTGTACCGCCACGTCCGGGACAAGGACGACATCCTCGGCGAGGTGGTCGACCGCCTGCTGGCCCGCCTGTGGCGGCCCCGCACCGACCCGTCCGACTGGAGGGGCTACATCGCGGAGGCGGCCGAGCGGCTCCGCGACTTCCTCGTCAGCCAGCCGGCCGCGCTGCACGTCTACCTGGGCCACCCGGTGATGTCACCGGCGGCCCTGGCCCGCATGGACGCCATGATGGACGTTCTGCGCCCCGCCCTCGGCGACGAGCAGCTCGCCCGCCGGGCCTACGGGGCGGTGCAGACCTACACCATCGGCTTCGCCGCCCTCGAGGCCTCGCGCGCCGGCTGGGAGCCCGGGCCCGACGGCGACGAGCTGGCCCAGCAGCTCGCCGCCTACACCACCCCCCGCCAGTTCGCCCAGGGCCTGCAGTTCCTGCTCACCGGGATGGAGCAGCACCCTCCCACCCCGCCGGTGGTGGACGTGGCCCTGGAGGGGGTCGGGGTGCTGACGCCGCCCGACCCCGACCCCGCAGACCCCTTCAGCGACCTCTGAGGACCGCCGCCGGCCTCAGCTCACCCGCCGGCCCCGTCGCGGGTGGCGGCCATGGCCCGGTATGTCTCCCCTTTCTCCCGGGCGGTGCGGCCCACCGCGGTGACGAAGGTGCGGGCCGTGGTCGGCAGGGTCTTCAGGAACGACGGGTCCATGAAGCCGCCGGCCTTGCTGTCGAAGATCCCGTGAGCCCCGCTGTCGCGGCCGGTGTCGGCCGGGGAGAACAGGTTGACCGGGCGGTCGGGGTCCACCTTCTGGTCGGTGAGCTGGGTGTCCCAGGCGCCGATGGCGGCGTACTGGTTTCCGAGCCCGGGGAACAGCCGCCCGGCCATCACCAGGATCTTGTTCCACGAGCCGATGATCTTGTCCCGCCGGCCGTCGAGGGCGGCGGCCAGGATGTAGCGGGCGCACACCTCCGGCTGGTAGATGGGCGGGACCGGCTGGGGATGGCGGTCCAGGGTGGTCTCGCACCAGTTGAACTGCGGGGTGTTGACCGCCGGCAGGTGCACCATGGACATCCTGACGTGACTGCCCTCGTGGAGCAGCTCGGCCCGGGTGGACTCGAAGAACCCCCGGCAGGCGAACTTGGAGGCGCAGTAGGCGCTCTGGAGGGGTATGCCGATGAAGGCCAGGGCCGACCCCACGTTGACGATGCTGCCGCGGTCTCGCGGCCGCATCCGGGCCAGGGCGGCCCGGGTGCCCCACACCTGGCCGAGGAAGGTGACCTCCACCGCCCGGCGGAACTCGTCGGGCTTCACGTCCCACGACGGGGCGAACACGGTGGTCATGGCGTCGTTGACCCACACGTCGATGGGGCCGAGCTCCGCCTCGGTGCGCGCCGCCGCCTGGTCCACCTGGTCGAAGTCGGCCACGTCGGTGGGGATGGGCAGGGCCCGCCCGCCGGCGGCTTCCACCTCGGCGGCCGCCCCGTCGAGCCCGGCCCGGCCCCGGGCCAGCAGGGCCACGTCGAAGCCGTGCTCGGCGAAGGCCCGCGCCGTCGCCCGCCCCACGCCGGCCGACGCCCCGGTGATCACCGCCACCTTGCGCTCTGTCACTGACCTGGCCTCCTCGGGGATCGCATGGTCAGCTAATACCCACATCGGGCCCCCCACCCCCCGGCCGGGGCGGACCCGGGTCAGTCCCGGGCCCGGCCGAAGGCGCTGCGCAGGGTGTCGGCGTCGTCGGCGTCGGCCAGCACGGTCAGGCGGTCACCGGCCTCGAGGCGGGTGTCCCCCCGCACCGCCAGGAGCCGGCCCCGGCGCACCAGCAGCGTCACCCAGGCGTCGTCGGGCAGGCCGTCGAGTTCGGCCACGGCCACCCCCTCGGCCCTCGATCCCGGTGCCACCTCCACGCTGTGGACATTGGCCGGATCGCTGCGCAGGCGCACCCCCACCGACCACGGCTCCGGCTCGACCATGTGCACCGGCAGCCGGAGGGCCCTGGTCAGCGGGCCCACCGGTCCTCCCTGGACCACCACGGAGAAGATCACCACCACGACCACCACCCCGTACAGCCGGGGCGGGTCGGCCAGACGGGTGCCGAGCAGGTAACCGCCGAGCAGGATGGGGACCGCCCCTTTCAGCCCGGCTAGCTGCACGAATATCCGCTCCCGGGCCGGCAGCCGGGACCGCAGCAGGCACAGGGCCACCACGGCGGGGCGGATCACCGCGGCCAGGGCCAGGCCCAGCAGGATGCCGGGTACCCAGGTGGAGCTGCGGTCCAGGACCGCCAGATTGACGGTGAGGCCGAGCGCCACGAAGGCCACTATCTCCCCCAGGCTGGCCAGGGCTCCGTGGAAGCGCTCGATCTCCCGCTTGTAGGGGGCCCGCTCGTCGCCGATCACGATCCCGGCGCTGAAGACGGCCAGGAAGCCCGAGCCGTGGGCCAGCGCCGCCAGCCCGTAGAGCAGGAACGCCCCGGCCAGGGTGCGCAGCGGGTACAGCCCCTCGTCGGGCAGGGGCAGCCGGCGCATGGCCAGGAGGAGCAGCCGCCCGCCGGCCACCCCGATCAGGCCGCCCACGACCATCTGCAGGGCGAAGGTGTAGGCAACGTGGCCGGCCCCCGACCACGACAGCCCCCCGGCGCCGAGCAGCCCGGCCATGAGGGCGATGCCCACCGGGTCGTTGGCCCCCGACTCGCCCTCGAGGACGGTGCCGCTCGGCCCGGCCACCTGGCGTCGGCCCAGCACGGAGAAGACCACCGTCGGGTCGGTGGGGGCCACGGCGGTGGCGACCAGCAGCGACGCGTACCAGGCGAAGCCGAACGCCAGGTGGATGAAGACGCCGGCCAGTGCGGCGGTGGCGAAGGTGCCCGCCACCCCGACCACGAGGATGGGACGGGCGGCCGAACGGAACCGGCTACGGCCTATGCCCATCCCCCCGGAGAACAGCACGGTGATCAGGGCCACCGTCACCACCCGCGACACCGTCGTCTGCGACACCGGGTGGAAGTGGGGCACCAGTTGGACCGCCAGCGCCGTGGCCAGCAGCACCAGGGCCGGCAGGGGCACCCTGATCCGCTCGCTCAGGTGGCTGCCGGCCAGCACGGCCAGCCCGATGGCCCCGGCGACCAGCACCGCCACGGCGAACGACGCCACGTCGCTCACGGTCGGTGTCCGGACGTTCGGGTGGGCGGCATCGGGTCTCCTGGCGCGGTCGTGACTTGCCGACCAGACTTCCCGGCGCTCCTCGCCGGCAATCTAGCGGCCGGCGGTAGGGTCGGGCGCGTGCAGTGGCTGCCGTGGCAGGATGCCGCCTGGGCGGCGACCGGATCGGCGGCCGCCACCCGGGCGCTGGGCCGGAGGGCGGCCCGCCCGGCCCGCGCCGCGGCCGGCTGGACCCGGGAGCTGGCGGTCATGTTCGTGCTGTACGGGCTGTGGCAGCTGGCCGGCAGCCAGTCGCTGGCCCAGATCGGCGGGGCGGTGGCCCGCGGCGCCGGCCTGGCCCGCTGGGAGCGCGGCCTGCCCCTCCCGAGCGAGGCCCAGGTCCAGCACCTGGTGCTCGGAGACCGGTGGGTGCTGAGGGTGTTCAACGTCTACTACGTCGGCCTGCACGTGGCCATCACCGGGCTGTGCCTGGTGTGGGTGTTCGCCCGCCACCGGGACCGCTACCCGGCGGTGCGCAACGTCCTGGCCGTGGTCACCGCGGTGTGCCTTCTGGTCGCCCTCATCCCGGTGGCCCCGCCCCGGCTGGTGCCGGGCCTGGGACTGGTGGACACCGGCCGCTTGGTCGGCCCCACCGTCTACCCGGCCACCGCCCGGCCCGGGCTGGACCAGCTGTCGGCCATGCCCTCGGTGCACGTGGCCTGGGCCCTGGTGGTGGCGTGGTCTGTGGTGCACGTGCTGCGGTCCCGCTGGCGGTGGCTGGCGGCCGGCTACCCGGTGGCCACCCTGTTCATCGTCATCGTCACCGGCAACCACTACTGGGCCGACGGTGCGGCGTCGGGGGCCATCTGTGCCGCGGTCTTTGCCGGGGCGGCGGCGTGGGGCCGGCACCGGCCGGCCCGGGCGGTACCCGCCGCCGACGCTCCGGCCGCCGGCCCGGCGGTGGCGGACGGGCCGGCCGCCGCCGCTACCGGGTCGCTCAGCGGGAGGCGGTACCGCCGGCTCCCACGGCCCGCAGGGCCGCCGGGCTGTCGTTGCCCTCTATCTGCACCTGGATCTCGGCCAGGCTGAGGTCCCTGGTCTCGGGCACCCGCTTGGCCATGTAGGCCAGCCCGAGGAGTGACAGGGCGGTGAAGAGCAGGAACACCCCGGCGCCGCCGATGGCGTTGAGCAGCGTCAGGAACGACACCGTCACCACGAAGTTGGCCGCCCAGTTGGCCAGGGTGGCGATGCTCATGGCCGGGCCGCGGATCTGTGACGGGTAGATCTCGGCGATCAGGAGCCAGAAGACCGGGCCCAGGCCCACGGCGAACGAACCGGTGTAGAGCAGTAGCCCGGCCACCGCCACCAGGGCGCCGGCGCCGTGCAGTTTGGAGCCGCCGATCACGAAGGTCATGCCCACGACGAACATGCCGACGGCCATCCCGCCCGTGCCGGCCAGCAGCAGCGGCCGGCGGCCCACCCGGTCCAGCAGCCGGATGGCCACGATGGTCATGGCCACGTTGACTCCGCCGTTGACCACGTTGGCCAGGAGCGACGCCGAGTTGCCGAGGCCGGCCCCGTGCAGGAGGGTCGGGGCGTAGTAGATGACGGTGTTGATGCCCGTCACCTGCTGGAGCACGGCCAGCGCCACCCCCAGGCTCAGCACCCGGCGCAGCTGCGGATCCAGCAGGCTGGGGGCCCGCTCCTGCTCGCGCACCACCCGGCGGACGTCGGACACCTCCTCGTCTATGTCGCTGCTCTCCCGGTACCGCTCGAGTACCCGGCGGCCGTCGTCCTCCCGGCCCGAGGTGATGAGCCAGTGGGGGCTCTCGGGCTGGAACAGCATGCCGACGAACAGCAGGCCGGCCGGTATGGCCGCCAACCCGAACATGAGCCGCCAGTCCTGCGACGAGCTCAGTCCGTAGTCGATCAGGTAGGAGACCAGGATGCCGCTGGTGATGGCCAGCTGGTTGAGGCTCACCAGCGCCCCCCGGTAGCGGGGCGGGGCCAGCTCCCCGATGAAGAGCGGCACGGTCATGGACGCCGAGCCCACCGCCAGGCCGATCACGAACCGCATGACGACGAGGAACCAGAACGCCGGGGCGAAGGCCGCCCCGAGCACCCCGGCGATGAACACCACGGCGGTGACCAGGATGGTGGGCCGCCGCCCCACCCGGTCGGCCGCCCGCCCGGCCCCGACGGCCCCGACGGCCGCCCCGACCAGCAGCAGCGAGGTGACCAGCTCCTTGTCGAACGAGCCGAGCTTGCCGAAGCTGTCCTGCAGGAACAGCAGGGCCCCGGAGACCACGCCGGTGTCGTAGCCGAACAGCAGGCCGCCGAGGGCGGTGACCGCCGACGCCAGGATGACCGCCCGGCGGTGGGCGCCGGTCTGGGAGGGGAGCGGGGGAATGGTCCGCCCCTAGTCCCCGGAGGTCCGGGCCCGGCGCTCCGCCCCGGTCTCCCCCTCGTAGCCGGGGTCCGCCCCGCTGACCCGGCCCACGAATGTCTCGTTGGGGGTGGTGCCGGTGGTGCTGTGCTGGTCCGCCTTCGTCGGGTCGGCCACCCCGCCGGTGGCCCGGGAGGCGGCGACCTTGTCGTCCGCCTGGACGTCGGGTTCCGGCCGCTTGACGTCTTCTGCCATGGCCCGGTCCTACCCACGCCGGCGTCCCGGCTACCGGTCGCTCAGGCCCCGCTCCCGCCCGGGTGGTGACGGGCCGGCCGGCGGTGCGCCGGCTGGGTCGGCGCCGCCAGGTCCTCGGCCCGGGGTATCCCCACGGTGACCGCCGGGCCCTCCAGGCGCACGTCGCGATCGAAGTGGCGCACCGTGATCGGGTCCCCCCCGAGGAGCCGGTAGGAGGCCTGCCCGGAGCCGATGTCCACCCCCAGGCGCCGGCCCCGGTAGCGCAGGCTGAAGCGGACCCGGGTCAGCCGGTCGGGCAGGCGGGGGGAGAAGCACAGCACCCCCGAGCCGGCCCGCATGCCCCCGAAGCCCATGACCAGGGCGGTCCAGGCCCCGGCCAGCGAGGCGATGTGCAGCCCGTCGCGGGTGTTGTGCTCCAGGTCGTTCAGGTCCATCAGGGCGGCCTCGGCCAGGTAGTCGTGGGCCAGGTCCAGGTGCCCCACCTCGGCGGCCATCACCGACTGCGTCCCGGCCGAGAGCGACGAGTCCCTGACGGTGATGGCCTCGTAGTAGTCGAAGTTCCGCCGCTTCTGCTCCGCGGTGAAGGCGTCGCTGCGCAGCATCATGGCCAGCACCAGGTCCGCCTGCTTGGTCACCTGCTTGCGGTACAGGTCGAAGTACGGGAAGTGCAGCATGAGGGGGTACTGGTCGGCCCGGGTGGCCTCGAAGTCCCACCTGGCGTGGTCGGTGAAGCCCTCGCTCTGAGGGTGCACGCCCAACCTTTTGTCATACGGGATGACCATGGCGTCGGCGGCGTCGCGCCACGACGCGGTCTCCTCCGGCGTCACGTCGAGCTCCCCGGCGTCGTCGGGGTGACGGGCCGCCATCTCCGCCGCGGCGTGCAGGTTCTGCTGGGCCATGAGGTTGGTGTAGACGTTGTTGTCGGCGATGGCGCTGTACTCGTCGGGGCCGGTGACCCCGTCGATGCGGAAGTTCCCCTCCATGTCGTGCTGGCCCAGGCTGCGCCAGAGGCGGGCCGTCTCCACCAGCACCGGCAGGGCGGTGGCCTTCTCGAACGCCTCGTCGCC
>JAKAXN010000525.1 GCA_021816565.1 Actinomycetes bacterium | reverse complement strand
GGAACGTGCCCCGTAGCGGTCCGGTCATCCTGGCCTCCAACCACCAGTCGTTCATCGACAGCATCTTCCTGCCGCTGTGCGTGCCCCGGCGGGTGACGTTCGTGGCCAAGGCGGAGTACTTCGAGAGCTGGAAGACCGCCTGGTTCTTCCGTGCCGTAGGCATGATCCCGCTCAAGCGGGACGGGGGCAGCGCCTCCGAGCGGGCCCTGGCCGCCGCCCGTGAGGTGCTCGACGCCGGGGGAGTGCTCGGCATCTACCCCGAGGGCACCCGCTCCCCGGACGGGCGACTGTACAAGGGCCACACCGGCGTGGCCCGCCTGGCCATGCAGTGCGGGGCCGCAGTGGTACCGGTGGCCCAGTTCGGGACCGCCGAGATACAGCCCATCGGCAAGGTCCGACCCAGGGTCTTCAAGCCGGTCCGGGTGAAGATGGGCGAGCCCATCACCATTCCCTGTCGGGGCCCGCAGGACCCGCCTCTGGGCGCAGAGGAGCTGCGCAGCTGCACCGACTCCATCATGGACGCCATCGCCGCCCTGTCGGGGCAGGAGCGGGTCGCGCAGTACGCCAAGCGGGACCGGGGCCGCATGGCCGCCCCCGGGTCCGAAGCCGACCCGTTCCCAGGTGGCGCCGACCAGCGGCGGAAGTCCCCGGAGCCGGCCGCTGCGGCGGACGGCCCGGGCCCGGTGGCCTGACCGACCGGTACAGGCCGGCGGCGCGGCGGGCCGTAACACGGCGGGTGCGACCCGGTAACAGGGTGTTCACAGTGCGCTGTTAGCGTTCCGGGCGTGCCTCTCTACACCGTGCGGGTATGGGTACCCGACCGACCCGGCGCCCTGGGCGCCGTGGCCAGCCGCATCGGCGCCGTGCGCGGCGACATGATCGGCATCGACATCCTCGAGCGCGGCGGGGGACGGGCCATCGACGAGCTGGTGGTGGACCTGCCTTCGGAGGGCCTGGTCGACCTGCTGGTCGCGGAGATCAGCGAGGTGGACGGGGTCGACGTCGAAGACGTGCGCCGGGCCAGCGACGCCCTGGTGGACCCCCGCCTCGACGCCCTGGAGACGGCCGTGTCGCTGGTCAGCCAGCCGGCGGTGGAGTCGCTGCTGGCCAGCCTGGTGCGCAGCAGCCTGCGGGACTTCCAGTCGGACTGGGGCACCGTCATGGAGCTCGACGCCGTCGACCCGAACGTGGCGGTCGGTCCCGTACCGCCCGGGCCGTGGCTGAGGGCGTTCCTGGCCGGCAGCCGGGCCGCGGTGGCCCCCCGGCCGGGGGAGGCCGCCCCCGACGACGTGGCGTGGGCCGACCTCGACGCAGCCGGGTTGGTGCTGCTCCTGGGCCGGCAGGGTCGCCCGTTCCGCATCCGGGAGCGGCGCCAGCTGACCGCCCTGGCCCGTATCGGCGATGCCCGCTGGGCGGAGCTGACGGCCCGCAGCGGCCGCCTGGCGCACCCGAGCTCCCTGTAGGCCCAAGCTCCCTGTAGGCCCGGCTCCCCGGAGGACCCGTTCCCCCTAGGCCGGGGTCTCCCAGGCCAGCGCCCGCTCCACCGCCCGCCGCCACGAGGCGTAGGCCACCCTGACCGGCGTGTCCGCCGGGTCGGGTTCCACCGCCGCGTCGGCCCGCCACACCGCCGAGATGTCGTCGAGGGATCCCCACACCCCCTCGGCCAGGCCGGCCAGGAACGCCGCGCCGAGGGCGGTGGTCTCGCTGTTGGCGGTCCGGCGCACCGGCACGCCGAGCAGGTCGGCCTGGATGCGCAGCAGCAGGTCCATGGCCGACGCCCCGCCGTCGACGCGCAGCTCGGCCAGGCCGTGGCCGCAGGCCTCTGTCATGGTCCCGATGACGTCCGCGGTCTGGAACGCCATGGCCTCCACCGCGGCCCGGGCCAACTGGGCCCGCCCGGTCCCTCGGGTCAGGCCGACCACGGTTCCCCGGGCGTGGGGATCCCACCAGGGGCTGCCCAGACCGGTGAGGGCCGGAACGAACATGCAGCCGCCGCTGTCGGGGACCGATGCGGCCAGCGCGCCGATCTCAGGCGCCGAGGCGATGATGCCCAACCCGTCCCTGAGCCACTGCACCGCCGCTCCGGTGACGAAGATGGCCCCCTCCAGGGCGTAGGAGGTCCGCGCCGGGACCGGCTCCCCGAGCGACCAGGCCACGGTCGTGAGAAGGCCCTCGACCGGTTCCGCCAGCCCGTCACCCACGTTCATGAGCACGAAGCTGCCCGTCCCGTAGGTGTTCTTGGTCATACCGGGAGCGAAGCAGGCCTGGCCGAACAGGGCCGCCTGCTGGTCGCCGGCCACCCCGCTCACGGGCACCCCCGCAGCCAGGCCGGGCACCACCCCCGCGGCCGTGGTCCCGAGACGTCCGCTCGACGGTCCGACCTCGGGCAGGATGGACGCCGGCACCCCGAACAGGTCCGCCAGCTCCGGGTCCCAAGCCAGGCGCCCGATGTCGAACAGCAGGGTCCTCGACGCGTTGGTGGTGTCGGTGCAGTGGGCCCGGCCACCGGTGAGCCGCCACAGGATCCAGCTGTCCACGGTCCCGAACGCGGTGTCGGCGTCGGCGGTCACGCCGTTGCCGTCGAACAGCCACGCCAGCTTGGTGGCCGAGAAGTAGGGGTCGAGGACCAGGCCGGTGCGGCTGCGCACCAGCTCGAGATGGCCGGCCGCCTTCAGCTTCTCGCAGATGGCGGCGCTGCGGCGGTCCTGCCACACCACCGCCCGGTGCAGGGGCCGGCCGGTGCGACGGTCCCACAGCACCACGGTCTCGCGCTGGTTGGTGATGCCGATGGCCGCCACCGGCTGCTCCAACCGGGACAGCAGGTCGGCGAAGGTTGACACCACCGCGTCCCAGATGTCGTCGGGGTCGTGCTCCACCCAGCCCGGCCGGGGGAAGTGCTGGGGGAACTCGGCGTAGCTGCTGGCCACCACCGTGCCTTCGGCATTCACCGCCATGGTCCTGACGCCGGTCGTGCCGGCATCGATGGCCACCACCACACCCATGGACTGGGACCCTACCCGTCCTGGTGATCCCCGGCGCGGCCCCCCGTCGAAGGGGCGGGGACTGGGGGGCCGGCGCCAGGGTAATGACCGCCGAGGGGGCAGCATCGGCGGCTGCTGGGACCCTACCCGGCACCCCGGAGCCTCAAACGACTTCCTGGAAAATTTTTCCCGGTCCCCAGATCCGGGCCGTTTTCCCCCGGTCGTGCACAGCTTCTGCCCTCTACCGCTCCACAGGCCGCTACCCCTACGGTGGGCCGGCCCGAGCCGGACGGCCCGACTGCAAACCTTCGCGAGCGCGGTCTGACCAGCGGTTTTCCCGACCGGGTGCCATTGACACGGATGAAGTTACGGTGTTGTAATTTCATCCTCATGTTGTGGGCT
>JAKAXN010000524.1 GCA_021816565.1 Actinomycetes bacterium | reverse complement strand
ACCGGGAGATCGATCTGTACCTGTCGGCCCAGGCCCGGGCCACGGTGGTGGAGATCGACCGGGCCCTGCAGAAGATAGAGGACGGCACCTACGGGGTGTGCGAGCAGTGCGGGGAGTCCATCCCCGAGGCCCGCCTCCAGGCCCTGCCCTATGCGGCGCTGTGCGTGACCTGCAAGAGCGGCGGGCTGTCGTCCCGTCGGTAGCCGCCCGGCGGCTGCTGATCCCGGCCGTGGCGGCGGCCGTGCTGGCAGCCGACCAGGTGACCAAGACGTGGGCCCTCGACCACCTGCAGCTGGGCCAGCCCCGGCACGTGATCGGGCCGACCAACCTGCTCCTCACCTACAACACCGGCGCGGCGTTCGGCCTGGGTCGGGGCATAACCCCCATCGTGGTGGCCGCCGTGGTGGTGCTGATCGTGTGGCTCCTGGCCGCCAGCCGGCGGGCCAGTCGGGCCGCTTCCTGGCCCATGGCCGTCGGCCTGGGCCTGCTGCTCGGCGGGGCGCTCGGGAATCTGGGCGACCGCCTGTTCCGCCACCCCCGGGGCTTCCCCGGCGGGGTGGTCGACTTCATCCAGGCCGTCAGTTGGTGGCCGGTGTTCAACGTGGCCGACGCGGCCATCGTCGTGGGGGTGATCGTGCTGGTCCTGGCCTACTGGGCCCGGGACCGGGGACTCCGCCCGGATGCCTGACCCGGACGGGCCGCCCGGCACGGACCGGCCGGGCGGGGCCGGACCAGATGGCGGCGGGCCCGGGGAGGTGTCCCGCTGGCCGGTTCCCGGTGCCCTCGACGGTGAGCGCCTGGACCGGGCCATCGCACTTGTCACCGGCCTGCCCCGGAGCGAGGTGGAGCGCCTGGTGTCCGAGGGTCGGGTGACCGTCGGGCGCCGGGTGATCACCACCCGCAGCCGGCGGGTGCACGCCGGTGAGCGGGTGCGCATCGAGGGGTCGCTCGGCCCCGACCGCGCCCCCGTGCCGGCCTCGGACCACGGCGTCGAGGTGACCGTCGTGTACGCCGACGCCGACCTCGTCGTGGTGGACAAGCCGGCCGGTCTGGTCGTGCACCCCGGGGCCGGCAACCGGGAGGGCACCCTGGTCCACGGGCTGCTGGCCCGCTTCCCCGACCTGGCCGCGCTGGCGGTGGCCGACGACCGGGAGCGGCCCGGCATCGTGCACCGGCTCGACAAGGGGACCTCCGGCCTGCTCGTCGTGGCCCGCACCCCGCAGGCCCGCGGCCGGCTGGCGGCGCAGCTCGCCGCCCGCACCATGGGCCGGGAGTACCTGGCCCTGGTGGCCGGCGACATCGACTCCGACGCCGGCCTGGTCGACGCCCCGTTGGGCCGCTCCGACGCCGACCCCACCCGGATCCGGGTCCAGACCGGCGGCCGGCCGGCCCGCACCCGCTACGAGGTCGAGGAGCGTTTCGCCGGGCCTCCGGCGCTCACGCTGATCAGGTGCCGGCTGGAGACCGGTCGGACCCATCAGATCAGGGTGCACCTGGCCAGCATCGGCCACCCGGTGCTCAACGACGAACGCTACGGCGGGCCGGCCAGCCCGGATCTGGGGCCGGGCCGACCGTTCCTCCACGCCGCCTCGCTGGCCTTCGACCACCCCTCCACGGGGGAGCGGATCCGCTTCGAATCGCCGGTTCCTCCGGACCTGCTGCGCCTTCTCCACACCATCAGACACGGCGACGCCGGCCAGGTCTAATGTGTCGGCCTTACCCGGGTACGGCCCGGGCAGGGAGGGAGCAGAAATGACAGGTAGACCCGTCGGTCGGAGGGCCGTCGCCCTCGTTGCCGTTGCATCGCTAGGCCTGGCCGCGTGCAGCTCGAGCAGCAAGACATCGTCAGGAACCTCCGGCTCGTCGACGGGCGGCGCGGCGGGGGCCCTGAAGCTGGGGTTCTTCGGCGCCCTGACCGGCGCCAACGCCCAGCTCGGCATCAACATCGAGAACGGCGAGAAGCTGGCGGTGGCCCAGTACAACGCCACCAACCCGAAGAACAAGGTCACCATCGACGCCTTCGACAGCCAGGGCGACCCGTCGCAGGCCAACAACGGCGCCACCAAGCTGATCAACGACAAGGTCGTGGCGGTCCTCGGTCCGGCGTTCTCGGGTGAGTCGGCGGCCGCCGACCCCATTTTCGAGTCCGCCCAGATCCCCAATGTCAGTGCATCTGCCACCAGTGTGAAGCTGGCCCAGAACGGGTGGAAGTACTTCCACCGGGTGCTGGCCGACGACAGCCTCCAGGGGCCGGCCGACGCCGACTACCTGGTGAAGACCCTGAAGCACACCAACGTGGCCGTCATCGACGACAACAGCACCTACGGTCTGGGCCTGGCCGACGCCGTGCGGGGGCAGATCACCAAGGACGGGGGCAAGGACGTCCTCGACGACCACGTCGACCCGAACGGCGCCGACTACGGCTCCACGGTCAACAAGATCGTCGCCTCCAACGCCCAGGCGGTCTTCTACGGTGGCTACTACGACGCCGCCGGCCGGCTCATCAAGCAGCTCCGGGCGGCTGGTTACAAGGGCGACTTCATGTCCGGTGACGGCTCCGAGGACGACCGCTTCATCTCCGATGCCGGCGGGGCCCCGGCCGAGGGCGCGTACCTCAGCTGCGCCTGCGCCGACGTGACCAACGAGGCGTCCGCAGCCTCGTTCGTGTCGGCCTACAAGCAGATGTTCAACGCCCCCCCGGCGATCTACTCGGCGGAGGGCTACGACGCCACCAACTTCATCCTGGCGGCCATCAAGGCCGGTAACACCACCCCGGTGGCCATCAACAAGTACCTGGCCGACAGCAGCTGGCAGGGCGTGACCAAGGACATCAAGTTCCTGCCCAACGGCAACATCTCGGGCGGGACCATCTACGTGTACAAGGTCGAGAACGGCAAGATCGTCCAGATCGGGACGACCAGCTAGCAGAGTCGACCGGGTAGCCGGAGCGGGTGGAGCGGGCCCAGGGCCGCGCCACCCGCTCCACCCGGCCCATCGACCGGAGGATCGGTGAACTTCCACAGCTTCGTCGTCGAGTTCTGGCCGTCCACAGTGGACGGCCTGGTCATCGGCTTCATCTACGCCCTGTTCGCCCTCGGCTACACCATGGTCTACGGCGTGCTGAAACTGATCAACTTCGCCCACAGCGAGGTGTTCATGATCGGCACCGTCGCCATGCTCGGGGTGATCAACGTATTGAACATCCACAACCCGCCCGGCGGGGTGGCCCTCGTGGGCCTGCTGCTGCTGTGCGCCGTCATAGCCATGGCCGGCTCCGGCGGGGTGGCCATCGTGCTCGAGTTCGTGGCCTACCGGCCGCTGCGCCGGCGGGGATCGAGCCGGCTGGCCGCCCTGATATCGGCCATCGGCATGTCCTTCGCCCTGCAGG
>JAKAXN010000523.1 GCA_021816565.1 Actinomycetes bacterium | reverse complement strand
CCTGCAGGGCGAAGGACATGCCGATGGCCGATATCAGGGCGGCCAGCCGGCTCGATCCCCGCCGGCGCAGCGGCCGGTAGGCCACGAACTCGAGCACGATGGCCACCCCGCCGGAGCCGGCCATGGCCACGACGGCGCACAGCAGGAGCAGGCCCACGAGGGCCACCCCTCCGGGCGGGTTGTGGATGTTCAGGACGTTGATCACCCCGAGCATGGCGACGGTCCCGATCATGAACACCTCGCTGTGGGCGAAGTTGATCAGTTTCAGAACGCCGTAGACCATGGTGTAGCCGAGGGCGAACAGGGCGTAGATGAAGCCGATGACCAGGCCGTCCACTGTGGACGGCCAGAACTCGGCGACGAAGCTGTGGAAGTTCACCGATCCTCCGGTCGATGGGCCGGGTGGAGCGGGCGGGACGGGCCGTGGCCCGCCCCACCCGCTCCGGCTACCCGGTCGACTCTGCTAGCTGGTCGTCCCGATCTGGACGATCTTGCCGTTCTCGACCTTGTACACGTAGATGGTCCCGCCTGCGATGTTGCCGTTGGGCAGGAACTTGATGTCCTTGGTCACGCCCTGCCAGGTGTTGTCGGCCAGGTACTTGTTGACGGCCACCGGGGTGGTGTTGCCGGCCTTGATGGCGGCCAGCATGAAGTTGGTGGCGTCGTAACCCTCGGCCGAGTAGATCGCCGGCGGGGCGTTGAACATCTGCTTGTAGGCCGACACGAACGAGGCTGCGGACGCCTCGTTGGTCACGTCGGCGCAGGCACAGCTCAGGTACGCGCCCTCGGCCGGGGCCCCGCCCGCATCGGAGATGAAGCGGTCGTCCTCGGAGCCGTCACCGGACATGAAGTCGCCCTTGTAGCCGGCCGCCCGCAGCTGCTTGATCAGCCGGCCGGCGGCGTCGTAGTAGCCACCGTAGAAGACGGCCTGGGCGTTGGAGGCGACGATCTTGTTGACCGTGGAGCCGTAGTCGGCGCCGTTCGGGTCGACGTGGTCGTCGAGGACGTCCTTGCCCCCGTCCTTGGTGATCTGCCCCCGCACGGCGTCGGCCAGACCCAGACCGTAGGTGCTGTTGTCGTCGATGACGGCCACGTTGGTGTGCTTCAGGGTCTTGACCAGGTAGTCGGCGTCGGCCGGACCCTGCAGGCTGTCATCGGCCAGGACCCGGTGGAAGTACTTCCACCCGTTCTGGGCCAGCTTCACGTTAGTGGCAGACGCGCTGACATTGGGAATCTGAGCGGACTCGAAGATGGGGTCGGCGGCCGCCGACTCACCCGAGAACGCCGGACCCAGGACCGCCACGACCTTGTCGTTGATCAGCTTGGTGGCGCCGTTGTTGGCCTGCGAGGGGTCACCCTGGCTGTCGAAGGCGTCAATGGTGACCTTGTTCTTCGGGTTGGTGGCGTTGTACTGGGCCACCGCCAGCTTCTCACCGTTCTCGATGTTGATGCCGAGCTGGGCGTTCGCCCCGGTCAGGGCGCCGAAGAATCCCAGCTTCAGGGTCCCCGCTGAACCGCCCGTCGACGAGCCGGAGTTTCCTGATGATGTCTTGCTGCTCGAGCTGCACGCGGCCAGGCCGAGCGATGCAACGGCAATGAGGGCGACGGCCCTCCGACCGACAGGTCTGACTGTCATTTCTGCTCCCTCCCTGCCCGGGCCGTACCCGGGTAAGGCCGACACATTAGACCTGGCCGGGGGCGCCGCGTCTGATGGTGTGGAGAAGCCGCAGCAGGTCCGGAGGAACCGGCGATTCGAAGCGCATCCGCTCCCCCGTGGAGGGGTGGTCGAAGGCCAGCGAGGCGGCGTGGAGGAAGGGTCGGGCCGGTCCCAGATCCGGGCTGGCCGGGCCGCCGTAGCGTTCGTCGTTGAGCACCGGGTGGCCGATGCTGGCCAGGTGCACCCTGATCTGGTGGGTCCGACCGGTCTCCAGCCGGCACCTGATCAGTGTGAGAGCCGGAGGCCCGGCGAAGCGCTCCTCGACCTCGTAGCGGGTGCGGGCCGGCCGACCCCCGGCCTGGACCCGGATCCGCGTGGGGTCGGCGTCGGAGCGGCCCAACGGGGCGTCGACCAGGCCGGCGTCGGACTCGATGTCGCCGGCCACCAGCGCCAGGTACTCCCGGCCCATGGTGCGGGCCGCGAGCTGCGCCGCCAGCCGGGTGCGGGCCTGCGGGGTACGGGCGACGACGAGTAGTCCGGAGGTGCCCTTGTCCAGCCGGTGCACGATGCCGGGCCGCTCCCGGTCGTCGGCCACCGCCAGCGCGCCCAGATCGGGGAAGCGGGCCAGCAGCCCGTGGACCAGGGTGCCCTCCCGGTTGCCGGCCCCGGGGTGCACTACCAGACCGGCCGGCTTGTCCACCACGACCAGGTCGGCGTCGGCGTACACGACGGTCACCTCGACGCCGTGGTCCGAGACCGGCACCGCGGCCCGGTCGGGGCCGAGCGGCCCCTCGATGCGCACCCGCTCACCGGCCCGCACCCGCCGGCTGCGGGTGGTGATCACCCGGCGCCCGACGGTCACCCGGCCCTCGGACACCAGGCGTTCCACCTCGCTTCGGGGCAGGCCGGTGACCAGTGCGATGGCCCGGTCGAGGCGCTCCCCGTCCAGAGCGCCGGGCACCGGCCAGCGGGTCGCCTCCTCGGGTCCGCCACCATCGGGGCCGGCCCCGGTCGGCCGGTCCGCCCCGGGCCGGCCACCCGGGTCAGGCATCCGGGCGGAGTCCCCGGTCCCGGGCCCAGTAGGCCAGGACCAGCACGATCACCCCGACGACGATCGCCGCGTCGGCCACGTTGAACACCGGCCACCAGCTGACGGCTTGGATGAAGTCGACCACCCCGCCGGGGAAGCCCCTGGGGTGACGGAACAGGCGGTCGCCCAGATTCCCGAGCGCCCCCCCGAGCAGGAGGCCCAGGCCTACGGCCATGGGCCAGGAGGCGGCCCGGCTGGCCCGCCGGCTGGCGGCCAGCAGCCACACGATCAGCACCACCACTGCGGCCACCACGATGGGGGTTATGCCCCGGCCCAGGCCGAAGGCCGCGCCGGTGTTGTAGGTGAGTAGCAGGTTGGTCGGCCCGATCACGTGCCGGGGTTGGCCCAGCTGGAGGTGGTCGAGCGCCCACGTCTTGGTCACCTGGTCGGCTGCCAGCACGGCCGCCGCCACGACCGGTATCAGCAGCCGCCGGGCGGCTACCGACGGGACGACAGACCGCCGCTCTTGCAGGTCACGCACAGCGCCGCGTAGGGCAGGGCCTGGAGGCGGGCTTCGGGGATGGACTCCCCGCACTGCTCGCACACCCCGTAGGTGCCGTCCTCTATCTTCTGCAGGGCCCGGTCGATCTCCACCACCGTGGCCCGGGCCTGGGCCGACAGGTACAGATCGATCTCCCGGT
>JAKAXN010000522.1 GCA_021816565.1 Actinomycetes bacterium | reverse complement strand
ATCCGGGCCGAGTACGGCGCCGATCCGACCATCGCCAAGGCCGAGACCTTCCGCACCGGTGGTGTGCTCGGCTTCTTCCAGCGCGAGCACTACCGCCTGCTCGTCGACGGGCAGCCGGCTTCGGCCGGCGGCCAGCCGGGTGCCGGCAGCCAGGCGGTGCCGGAAGTGACCTACGGGTCCACGGTAGGCGCCGCCGCCGACCGTCCCTCTGCGCTCGGCGCGCCGGCGGTCGCCGGGGTGCCCTCGGCCAGCCCGCAGCTGGCCATGGCCGCCTACGCCGCCATCACCGGCCGGAGGGACGCGTCCCCGGACCCGTTCGCCGCCCTGGCGGAGGAGACCGAGGACTCCTTCGATCCCGCCCCCGCCGGGGCGGGACCGGCCCTCCACCCGGCCGGGTCCGCCCGGTCGGCGGTCGCCACGCAGACGGTCCGCGACACCGCCCCGTCGTGGGTGGATCTGCTCACCGCCGAGCCGGATGGGGCGACCGATGATTGGGTCGAGACCCCCATGCCCTCGTTCGAGACGGTCCTGCAGCGCGTCGCCGACCTGGTCGACCGCCCGGTCGCGGCCCCCGTGGTGTGGCCCGAGGCCGCCCCAACCGCCGAAGCCGCCCCGGCCGCCGAGGCGACGGTGATCGCCTCACCCGCCGCCACCACCGCCCCGGCGCCGGCCGCCCCCGCGCCGGCCGCCACCACCTGGTCCGCCGGCCCGGTCCTGGAGGACCCCGGCTTCGACCCCGACGAGGACGGGGATCAGGCCGTCGAAGGGCCCGAGACCATCACCGAGGATCGGGCCGACCTCCGGCTGGCGCTCTACCGGGCCGGGTTCAACCCGGCCATGGCCGCCGAGATGGAGCGGACGGTGACCGGCCGCAGCCTGGAGGCAGCCCTGCTGGAGCTGTTCGAAGGGCTGCCCGAGTCCCCCCGGCTGCCCCGCCGCAAGGGATCCCTCGTGGTGGTGGTCGGGCCCGGGCGGCGGGCCGCCGCCGAAGCCACCCGCATCGCCGGCGAGGTGGGCGCCGACCCGGCCGGGGTGGCCTTCGCCTGCGAGCGCCGGCCGGTCTGGCCGGCCCCCGAGGAGCTGGTCATCCACAGCGCCGAGGACGCCATGGAGCTGGCCCCCGGCCACCGCCGGGGCCGCATCGGCGTGGTCGCCGTCGACGTTCCCGTCGGGTCCTCCTCCACATCGTGGGCCCGCCACGTCATCCACGCCCTCCGGCCCACCCTCGTGGTCGGGGTGATCGACGCCATGTACAAGAACGAGGACATCGACGCCTGGGTGCGGGCCCTCGACGGGGTCGACGCCCTGGTGGTCGACAACGCCGATGTCACCACCTCCCCGGCCCGGGTCCTGGACCTGGAGCTGCCGGTGAGCAGGCTGGGGGACCAGCCGGCCACGCCGGCCCGCTGGACCGCCACCGTCCTCGACTGCGTCGGGGCGGAGGGTGAAGTTGAAGGTTAAGCACCCGGAGTTCGTCCTGGCCGGGGCCACCGCGGTGTGCCTGCCCATGGTGCCCGGCCTGCTGGCCGGACAGATCACCGCCGCCACCGCCGGGCAGCGTTTCCTGATCGCGCTGATTGTCTGCTGGTTTCTCGGCTCGCTGCTCAGCTGGGTGCTCAACACCTACTCCGAGCAGGCGCGCCGGGCCCAGCTGGTCCGCATGATCGAAAACGACCGCCGCGACAAGGCCGTCGGTCCCTCCGGGCCGACCGGGGCCGACTGAGCGCCGGACACCCATGGCCCTCCCCCGCCGCCCGGTCCTCGCCTCGGCCCGGCTCGCCTCAAGCAGCAGCTTCCAGCAACCGACAACCGGTTTGCGGCGTTTTGATCGCGCCACGGCCGCAGGAGGACCCCGGATGATCGCGCTCAGCCACTTCGGCAACGGCAAACGCATCGCATTGAACGTCGACCTGATCGAGAAGGTCGAGGAGACCCCCGACACGGTCATCACCCTCACCAACGGGGCCCGGTACCTGGTGCAGGAATCCCTCGACGAGATCATCGACAAGAGCATCGAGGTCCGGGCCCGGTCCCTCTACATGGCCCAGCACCTGCCCGACCCCCGGGACCACCAGCGGCTCCGCCTCCTGCACGGCGGCGACGACGCCGAGCGGGCCGACAGTCCGGCCGACCACGGGGCGGACCACACCGACGAGCACGAGCCGGGCGGCGACCGCTGATGAAAGCCGCTCCCCTGGACCGTCTCACCCCCATGGCCGTCGCCGGCGCCCTGGGCGCCATCATGCTGGCCATGATCCTGGACGGCTCGAGCCCGGCCGTCCTGTTCAAGCCGGCCCCGCTGCTGCTGGTGTTCGGCGGCACCATCGCCGTCGGCGCCGCCGGCTTCATGAAGCGCGACATCAAGGACATCAAGAACGTCCTCATGTCGGCCTTCGGTGTCCCCGACCCGAACGCCGAGGAGGACATCGAGAGCATCTTCAACTTCGCCGCCATCGCCCGCAAGGACGGCCTGCTGGCCCTCGAGTCCGCATCGAAGGACATCACCGATCCGTTCCTGCGCCAGTGCGTGCAGCTGGCCGTCGACGGCACCGACCCCGAGGAGATGCAGGACATCCTCGAGGGTGAGATCGCCGCCCTCGAGGAGCACCACAAGATGGGCGCCAAGTTCTTCGCCGATCTGGGCGGCTTCTCGCCGACCCTCGGGATCATCGGCACCGTGGTCGGCCTCATCCACGTGCTCGGCAACCTCAACGACCCGTCGTCGCTGGGCGCCGCCATCGGATCGGCCTTCACCGCCACCCTGTGGGGCGTCCTGGCCGCCAACGTGTTCTGGCTGCCCATCTCCAACAAGCTGAAGCGGGCCTCTCAGATCGAGGTGCAGCGCAAGCGGATGATCGTCGACGGGATGCTGGCCGTCCAGGCCGGCAGCAGCCCCCGGATGATCAAGGCCCGCATGGAGTCCCACCTCCCGCCCAGCTCCAAGGTAGAGGCGAATGCGGCATGAGCCGCCGCCGGTCGCATCGGGGCGGTCACGACGAGGCCCACGCCAATGAGGAGCGCTGGCTTCTCACCTACGCCGACATGATCACGCTGCTGCTGGCGCTGTTCATCGTGCTGTTCGCCATCTCGACCATCAACCAGAAGAAGTTCCTGGCCCTGGCCCTGGGCCTGAAGGAGAGCTTCGACCCCAAGCCGGGGATCCTGCCCAAGAGCAGCGGGCTGCTCCAGCAGGCCAGCCTGGCCCAGACGGCCGGCTCCCAGCTGGCCCAGCCGTTCCGGGTGGTCCCCACCACCACGACGCTGCCGGACCAGAACCCGGCCAACGGCGGCTCCAGCCCGACCACCACCGTGCCCCCGTCGAAGCTGGAGCAGCTGCAGAAGCAGATCGAGGACGCCCTCGTGAAGGCCGGCCTGCAGAGCTACGTCAGCC
>JAKAXN010000521.1 GCA_021816565.1 Actinomycetes bacterium | reverse complement strand
GGTCGGGTGGGGCGGGCCGGGCGGCTGGTGGTGGGCCGGATGGTGCCCCGGCGGGTCGCCGGCCGGTCCCGGCTGGTGGCCACCGAGACCCGCCACTCCCTCCTGGTGCTCGGGCCCACCCAGTCGGGCAAGACCAGCGGCCTGGCCATACCGGCGCTGCTCGAGTGGCGGGGCCCGGTGGTGGCCACATCCGTCAAGGGCGACCTGGCCGCCCACACCATGGCCTGGCGATCGGGCGCCGGCCCCTGCGCGGTGTTCGACCCCACCCAGGGCTCCGGTCTCGGGCCGCTGTCACGCTGGTCGCCGCTGGCGGCCAGCCGGTCATGGTCCGACGCCCAGCGGACCGCCGGGTGGCTGGTGGAGTCCACCCCCGGGCGCCGGGGTATGGCCGATGCCGCCTTCTGGTACTCGATGGCCGCCAAGCAGCTGGGCCCCCTCCTGCTGGCGGCGGAGCGCTCAGGGGCCGGCATGGCCGAGGTGGTCAGGTGGACCGACAGCGGCCAGTTCGACGAGCCGGTCCGGCTGCTGGAGATGGCCGGGGAGATCGAGGCGGCCCTGGCCCTCACCGCCTGCGCCGGGCGGGAGGAGCGGGTCCGAAGCTCGGTGGCCACCACTCTCGAGACGGTGCTGTCCCCGTTCGAGGACCCGGTGGTGGCCGCCTCGACCGCCGGCTGCGACATCGACCTGGCCGACCTGCTGCACCGGCGCGGCACGCTGTACCTGTGCGGGCCCAGCCACGAGCAGAACCGGGTGCAGGGGCTGTTCGCCGCCCTGGTGTCGGCGGTGGTCGCCGAGGCCGTCCGCGCCGTGGCCGCCACCGGCGGCCCCCTGGACCCGCCGCTGCTGCTGGTGCTCGACGAGGCGGCCAACATCGCCCCCGTCCGGGACCTCGACACGCTGGCATCGACGGGGGCCGGCCTCGGCATCCAGCTGGTGACGGTGTGCCAGGACCTGGCCCAGCTGGCGGCCCGCTACGACCCGGAACGGGCCCGCACCATCGCCAACAACCACCGGGCCAAGGTCCTGCTCTCGGGGGTGTCGGACCTCGGCACCCTCGACCTGATCTCGGGTCTGGCGGGTGAGCAGGCCATCCGGGAGGAGAGCACCACCGAGGATCTGCGCGACGGCCGGCGTACCCGTTCCACCTCGACGGTGCTGCGCCGGCTGGCCCCCACGGACTCGCTGCGGCGCACGCCGCCCGGCGAGGGGGTGCTGATCTACGGGCACCTGCCGCCGGTCCGGGTCCGGCTCCGGCCGTGGTACCGGGACCGCACCCTGCAGAGGCGGGCCCGCCACCGGGGCGGCCCGGTTCCGGCCCCCGGCCGTCAGGGGTCGGCCGGGCGCTCCTTGCGGGCCCGGCTGGGGGCCACCCGGGGCGGTTCGCCGGGCATCTTCGGGTAGACCGGCGGCCACGGGGCGTCGGCCAGCCCGGCGTCGCGGTCCCGGCGGGCCAGGTCGAGGACCGGTTCGAGCGATACGGCGGCGGACCCCGCCCACGGATCCCCGCTGGCCTGCAGCCGGGCCGGGACGGTGGCCATGGTCATCTCGTCGGGGGCCACGGTGGCGAGCTCTTCCCACCCGAACGGGGTGGAGACCTGCCCGCCGGGGCGGGCCCGGACGGACCAGGCCCCGAAGACGGTCTTGTGCGGGGCGTTCTGGTTGAAGTCGATGAACACCCGCCGACCCCGTTCCTCCTTCCACCAGGCCGCGGTCACCAGATCCGGCCGGCGGCGCTCGAGCTCCCGGGCCACGGCCACCGCCGCGGCCCGCACGTCGATGGAGGTCCAGCGCGGCAGCAGGCGCACGTAGACGTGCAGGCCCCGGTTCCCGGTGGTCTTCGCCAGGCCGGGGCAGCCCAGCTCGTCGAGGAGCTGGCGCACCTCGTGGGCCGCTTCGCGCACCATCTCGAACGTCACCCCCGGGGATGGGTCGAGATCGATGCGCAGCTCATCGGCGTGGTCGGGGTCGGCGGCCCGCACCGGCCACACGTGGAACCCCAGGCAGGCCAGGTTGACGGCCCACACGACGTGGGCGATGTCCGCGACGACCAGCGCCCGCGACGGCGTGCCGTTGGGGGTGGAGACGATGGTGGTCTCCAACCACTCGGGCCTCTGCTCCGGGACCCTCTTCTGGAAAAAGGACGACCCCGTTGCGCCGTTGGGGAACCGCTGCATGAGAACCGGCCGGCCCCCCATGGCCGCCATGATCGGCTCCTCCACCGCCAGGTAGTACCCCACCAGGTCCCGCTTGGTCTCCCCCCGCTCCGGGAACAGGACCTTGTCCGGGCTGGTCAGCTCCACCGGGCGGCCGCCGGCCTGCACGGTTTCCCGGGGAGCGGCGGCCACCGGCTACTCGACCCCTTCTTCCTCCGGCTCGGCGGCCGGCCGGTACGACGCGGCCAGCAGGCCGGCCGAGGAACCGACCCCGACGGCGGCGGCCAGCAGACCCCAGCGCAGGCCGGCGCGGGACCGGCCCCGGGCCGCGTCGACGGAGAAGCGGCCCGGCCCGAGGGCAGCCATGGTTGCCGCCACCGCGGCCACCACCCCGGTGTACTCCCAACCGCCCTTGAACACGAAGAATCCCTTGCCCCGGTGGTCGGTCCGGGCCGCGGTGGCCATGAGGCCGATGCAGGCGGCGGCCGGCAGGGGGCTGGCGGCTCCGGCCGTCAGCAGGGCGCCGGCCCCCAGCTCGGTGGCGGCCGCCATCCGGGCGTGGACGTAGGCCGGCTTGAGGCCCAGGGCCCCGAACCACCGGGTGGTGCCCTCGAGGCCGCCCGCTCCGAAGACCTTGTTGTACCCGTGGACCATCAGCATGGGGCCGATCGTGAGCCGCAGGAGCAGGGCGGCTGAGTCGGTGGGGCGGCGTTCGGTTCTGGCCTGCATGCGCTCAACGTAGCTTGCCCCGACGGCCGCTACCCTCGAACGGATCGTGCCCCCGACGCAGACACCTCCCCGACCGGCGTCCCCCTCCCACCGCTCGGACCTGCCGGCCCGCACCCGGGTCGCGGCCGGGCTGGGCGCAGCCGCGGCCGCGGTCTCCCGCCGGCTGGGCCGCGGTAGCGGCTCGGTGATCGGCGGCCGGGCCATCCTGGCCGTGGACCCCCACGCCCTGGACCGGCTGGCGGTCGGACACCCGGTGGCGCTGGTGTCGGGGACCAACGGCAAGACCACCACCACCAGCCTCCTGGCCGCCGCCCTGGCGACCACCGGGCCGGTGGTCACCAACCTGCAGGGCGCCAACCTGCCGCCCGGGCTGGCCTCGGCCCTGGCCGGGGGCCCGCCGGGGGCCCCCGCCGCCCTGGAGGTCGACGAGGCCTGGCTGGCCCGGGTGGTCGCCTCCACCGCCCCCCGGGCGGTGGCCCTGCTCAACCTCAGCCGGGACCAGCTCGACCGC
>JAKAXN010000520.1 GCA_021816565.1 Actinomycetes bacterium | reverse complement strand
CTCTTCCTGTACCTGCAGACCACCTCGAGCACCACCGGCGCCACCATCACGGTGCTGTTCGGCTCGATCTTCGCCATCGGGTCGGGCACCGTCCCGTTCGTGGCCGTGGCCTCGGTCGTGGCCCTGGTGGTGCTGGCCGTCCTGTACCGGCCTCTGCTGCTGGCGTCGGTCAGCCCGGAGCTGGCGGCCGCCCGGGGCCTGCCGGTCGGCCTGATCGGGGCGGCGTACCTGCTGGCGCTGGCCCTGGCCGTATCGCTCTCGGCCGTCACCATCGGGGCGGTGCTGTCCACCGCCCTTCTGGTGGGCCCGGCCGCCGCCGCGCTGCGGGTCACCCGCCGCCCGGGCACCGCGGTGGTCGCCGCCGCCGGGATCGGCATCGCCGCGACCTGGGTGGGCATCGCACTGTCCTGGGAGAGCTACTACTGGCCGCCCTACCACCAGGGGTGGCCGGTCTCGTTCTTCGTGGTGGTCGCCGTGCTGGTCGCCTACCTGGCGGCCGCCGCCGTGGGGAAGCGGCGGGGGAGGCGCTGAATGTTCTCCGGGCTGATGGTCAACGCCTGGGAGGCGGCCACCCTGGTGGCGGTGGTGGCCGGAGTGGTGGGGTTCTTCACCGTGATGAGGGGGTCGGCCTTCGCCGCCCACGCCCTGCCCAACGGAGCCTTCGCCGGGGCCGCCGGGGCCACGGCCATCGGCGCCAGCCCGCTGCTCGGCGTCGGGGTGTTCGCGCTGGCCGGGGCGCTCGGGATCGCCGCCCTGGGCCGGCGGGCCCGCCACGACGTGGCCACCGCCCTGGCCGTGGTCACCATGCTGGCTCTCGGCGCGCTGTTCCTGTCGCTGGGTGGCGCCTACGCCCCCGAGGTGTACGCCCTGCTCTTCGGCCAGCTGCTCGGGGTGTCGAGGGGCGACCTGCTCGCCATGGCGCTGCTGGCGGCGGCCAGCCTGGTGGCGGTGGCGGTGCTGTACCGGCCCCTCCTGCTGTCGTCGGTTAGCCCGGAGGTGGCGGAGGCCCGGGGGGTGTCCGCCACCCGGACCGACACGCTGTTCCTGCTGGTGCTGGCCCTGGCCACCACCATGGCCGTCCCGGTGGTGGGGGCCCTGCTGATCTTCACCCTGCTGGTCAGCCCGGCCGCCGCCGCGCGGTACCTGTCCGACCGGCCCGGCCCGGCCATGGCGCTCAGCACCGCCATCGCCCTGGCCACGGTGTGGGCGGCCATTGCCCTCAGCTACTGGACCGGCCTGCCGGTCGGCTTCTTCGTGGGGGTCGGGGGAGCGGTGTTCTACGCGGCCGGGCGCACCGTCGGGGCGGCGCGGGTCGCCCGCCGCCGAGCTCCCTCCCGAGCCCGCCGCTGAGCCCCCGTCCGAGCCCGCACGCCGATCCCGCCGCCGGGGACCGGCCCCGGTCAGTCACCGCAGGGCGTCGGGCCCCCGCTCGCCGGTGCGGATTCGGATCAGGTCGCTGACGGGGGTGGTCCATACCTTCCCGTCGCCGATGCGCCCGGTGCGGGCCGCCTCGACGATCAGGCGCACCACCCGGTCCACCTCCGAATCGTCGACCACCACCTCGATGCGGACCTTCGGGACGAAATCGATGCGGTACTCCGCGCCCCGGTAGACCTCGGTGTGGCCGCCCTGGCGGCCGAACCCCTGAGCCTCACTCACGGTCATGCCGGAGATGCCGGCGTCCTGGAGGGCCGCCTTCACCTCCTCCAGCCGGAACGGCTTGACCACCGCTGTGACCAACCGCATCAGATCGTCCCCCTAGAAGTCGATGTGGACCCGAACGGCCCGATGGCCCGCGACCCGGAGGACGCCTCGAAGTCGTAGGCGTTCTCCTCGAACAGGCTTATGTCCAGGCCGACGCGCTCGTCGTTCTCCGAGACCCGCAGGCCGATGGTGGCCCGTACCACCCAGGCGATGCCGGCGGTGACCACCAGCGAGTAGCCCCCCACCGTGGCCACGGCCAGGGCCTGGTGGCCGAGCAGGCCGGCGCCGCCCCCGTAGAACAGGCCGTTGGCCCCGAGCGATCCGGCGGTGCCGAAGAATCCGACCAGAAGCGTTCCGAGCAGGCCCGCCACCCCGTGCACGGCCAGCACGTCGAGCGAGTCGTCGAGCTGCAGCCTGAACTTCAGGCTCACCGCCAGGGCGCACACCGCCCCGGCCACGACGCCGATCACGGTGGCGCCCAGGGTGTTGACGAAGCCGCAGGCCGGGGTGATGGCCACCGCCCCGGCCACCGCGCCGCTGACCGCGCCCAGGGTGGTGGGCTTGCCGGTGCGGATCTTCTCCACGGCGATCCACGCCAGGAGAGCGGCCGCGGTGGCGGTGTTGGTGTTGATGAAGGCGGTGCCCGCCCCGTTGGCGGTGAGGGCCGACCCGGCGTTGAACCCGAACCACCCGAACCACAGGATCCCGCCTCCGAGCACCGTCAGCGGGATGTTGTGCGGGCGCATCAGAGAGTTGGGCCAGCCCCGCCGCCGGCCGGTGACCAGGGCCAGGGCTGCGCCGGCCATGCCGGCGTTGAGCTCCACGACCGTGCCGCCGGCGAAGTCCTCGGTGCCGCGGCGGGCCAGCCAGCCGTCGGGGGAGAAGACCCAGTGGGCGATGGGGGCGTACACCAGCACCGACCAGGCCACGATGAAGACCAGGAACGCCCCGAACTTCAAGCGGTCCGCCCCCGACCCGGTGAGCAGGGCCGGGGTGATGATGGCGAACATCATCTGGAAGATGATGAACGCCACCGGCGGGATGCTCATGCGGTGGCCTCCGGTGAAGCCGGGCACCACCTGGTCGAGGTGGCCCAGGCCGGCGAAGTGCAGTGTGCCGATGATCCCGAGACCGCCGGCGTCGGGGCCGAACGCCAGGCTGTAGGTGATCCACACCCACACCAGGCTGACCACGGCCATGACCGCGAAGTTCTGGATGAGCATGCCCAGCACGTTCTTGCGCCGGACCATGCCCCCGTAGAAGAGCGCCAGGCCGGGGGTCATGAACAGCACCAGGGCCGCGCTCACCAGCACCCAGGCCGTGTCCCCAGAGTTGTAGTGCACCAGCGACCGTCTCCTCTTCCGCGAAGCGCCGAAACGCTAGTCGAGGTGCCGGGGCGCCCTCCTGGCGGCCCGGCACCCCCCAACCACCGGTCCGGAAGATCGACCCCGCCGGGGGATAGCGTCTGGGGCATGACCTCGGTGGAGTTCCACTTCGACGTGATGTGCCCCTGGGCGTACCAGACCAGCAAGTGGATCCGTGAGGCCCGGCTCCAGCGGGATATCACGGTCACGTGGCGGTTCTTCTCGCTCGAGGAGGTCAACCGCCAGGAGGGCAAGAAGCACCCCTGGGAGCGGCCCTGGTCCTACGGCTGGTCGATGCTGAGGGTGGCCGCCCGGCTGCGCCGGG